>JBMCXL010000250.1:0-5075 GCA_048621015.1 Phycisphaeraceae bacterium | reverse complement strand
CTTCACCCTCCCCTTACCCCTCCCTCAAGGGAGGGGAGTTGAGAGTTGTGAAACAGTCTCTTAGCGCTGATGCCGCGCGTACGGGCGCCGGCGCTGCTGGAAGCGGAGGCGCACCCATCGCAGCACGCGCAGGTGTTCGCGCCGCCGTTTTTTCCCCTCGATATCCATCGCCTGCCAATAGCTGTCGAGAAATCGCTGCGCCTCCCGATAGTCCAGCGCCGGTAGCAGGCGATACAGCATCTGCGCGAGGTTGCGCCGGCGCAGCTTCGCTGGCGGCCGCGGCCACCAGCGGCGCGTGCGCTCGTTGTCGAGATAGATGAGGCGCGCCAGATCCAGGCTCAGCAGCACGTTCGTCGGATTCAGATCACCGTGCGTGAACCCGGCCTGGTGCAGCGCAGCGAGGGATCGGCCGAGCGTCTCCAGCAGCGCCTGGCGCGACGTGTCGAGCGGGCCCGGATCGCGCAGCGTTTTGCCGAGCGGATGGCCGATGGCCGCTTCGCTTACGAGCAGCTCTTCGGCGCTGCCGGCCTGTCGGCGGCGCAGCGCGAGCACGATCGCCGGCACGGCGATGCCCGCGCGTTCGAGCTGGCGCGTCACCCGCGCCACCCGCGCCGCGCGCGACGGGCCGACCGCCCAGCGCAGATCATCCCACCACCCGTGACCTTTCCGAGGATCATCTTTGAGCGCGCGGACGTGTTTCACATAGAACCGGCCGTGCTCCGTCTGCGCGCACCACGTCTGCGCGGTGGCGCGATCGCGCACGAGCTGGCTCGGCCACTGGCGCCACCACGTCAGCGGGTCGTCCGCGCGGGCACGTTCGATCCAGTCCTCCCGCACGTATCCCCGCCATCCCGCGACGCGGCAGGGTTTGAATGGACTCGGCGGTGTGGACATGCGTCGGCTCGGGCGGCACGTTGGCTTATGCGGTGGACGTTGCTTCGTTGCCCTCGCCCGTTTCCCCGTTGCCGCTCTCGGCCCGGTTCAGCGCGGCAAGGAACTCGGTCGGCGTCTTGGCTTCCATCAACTCGCGGCGGATCTGGGGCTTGCCGAACGTGCGGGCGACCAGACCCAGCAGCTCGATCTGCGATTCCGGCTGGTTGCTTGGGGTCAGCAGCAGGCAGACGAGCGTGGCGGGTCGGCCGTCCGCGGCGTCGAAGTCCACGCCGGGGCGATAGCGGCCGACCACGACGCGCGGGCTCTTGAGCTTGTCGAGGCGCGCGTGCGGCACGGCCAGGCCGCCGGGCAAACCGGTGTGCATGATGCGCTCGCGCTGCATGACGGCCTCATAGATGTGGCCGGAGCGCATGTTCAGCATTTCACCGGCGCGGCTGGACAGCTCGCGGATGGCGCTTTCCGCGGTGCGGCCGTGCGTGTCGGTGAGGATCGCATTTTCGCCGAGGAACTCCTTGAGGCGGCGCTGCTGCTTGCTGCGCAGCACGGCCTGCATGAGCGGGCCGGCCATGAGGCTGGTGGTCAGCGCCATGATGACGATGGCGACCATGAGCTCTTCGCCGATGAGCCCGGCATCGAGCGCGAGCTGGCCGAGGATGATGCCCACCGCGCCCTGCGAGGCCATGCCGAAGCCGGTCGCCCAGCTTTCGCGCATGCCCAGGCCGGCGGTCTTGGCGCCGAAGAACGAGCCGAGGATCTTGCCCGTCGCCGCGACGCCGAAGACCAGCCCCACGAGCGCCGGGCTGAATTCACTGACGAAGTTCAGCCGCAGGCCGATGCTGGCGAAGAAGACCGGCGCGAAGATGTTGATGATGAACTGCTCGATCGTGTCGCGCGTGCGCGCCTTGAGGTGGTGCGAATCGCCGATCGCCACGCCCGCCACGAACGCGCCGAAGATCGAGTGGATTCCGAGCTTCTCGGTGAACGCCGCGCACGCCAGCGCGATGATCAGCACGTACACCAGCACGCCGCCCGGCCAGCTCAGGTGCGCCTGCACGTAAGGCAGGCTGCGGTGGATCAGCGAGCGCCCCAGCGTGAGCATCACCACCAGGAACAGCAGCGTCAGCCCGATCGTCATCGGCACCGACATCGACGCCGTCTCCGCCGCTTCCGCGCCCGCCAGCGCGCTGGCCGGCAGCAGCGCCAGCACCACCGCGAAGCCGATCCACCCCACCAGGTCGTTGAGCATCGCCGAGGAGATGATCAGCATCCCCATGTCGCTCTTGGCCAGGTTCAGGTCCATCAGGATCTTCGCGATCACCGGCAGCGCCGTGATCGACATGGCGATGCCCACGAAGATCGCGAACGGCCACAGCGCCTCCGCCCCGCGCGGGCCCACTGCGAAAAACTCCGGCATCAGCGACGCCAGCGTCATCCCCGCCGTCATCGGCAGTGCGATGCCGCACACGCTGACCAACAGCGCCGCCTTGCCCTGGCGCCAGACCGTCGAAAGATCCACCTCCATCCCCACCACCAGCAGCAGCAGCGACGCCGCGAGGATGATGAACCCCTCCAGCATCGTGAACGTGTCCCCCTCGCTCGGGAACAGCCACGTGTACCACTCCGGCGAGATGAAGCCGAACACGGTCTGCCCGAGGAGCACCCCGGCGAGGATTTCGCCCAGCACGGCCGGCTGGCGATACATCCGCGCCACCTCCCCCAGCAGCCGCGCCAGCCCCAGCAGCAGCGCCAGCGACAGCAGAAAGACGGTGATCTCGTGCGGCGTGGGCCCTTGAGCGGCCGCGAGCGTCGTGGTCATCAAGCGTTCCCTTTCTGCGGTGCCGACATCGCCATGCAGGCCGGACCGGCTCCGCGCCCGCATTGGGCGCGGTCCCCACCCCGCGGATAGCCCGAGAGTGTAGTCATCTCGATCATCCCTGACACCCCTGAACCGCCGTTTCCAGGGCCGACCGAAAAATCGCCCCGACCCCGGCACCGCCAAGCCGCGCGGGTAAGCGCAGCGAACCCCGCGGGCATCCCGCTTCGCACGCACCACGGGTCCGGGCAGTCGCCAGGGACGCCGTCCGGGCTTCCCCGGCAACGGCGGTGGGGCGTCGGGCCGCGTCGGTGTAGAATGAAAGTATGACCGCCCCGGCGGGAAAGGGAGACGCGGCAGGGCAGGACGCCCGCACGCCGCGCTGCATCGTGTGGCTCGCGCCGGACGGAAAGCGACCTCGTCCACTGCTCGCGGGGCTCGAGCGGCGGGATGTCCGCACCGTCCTCGCCGAGACCGCGCCGGATGTCATGCGCCATCTCGCCATCGCGCCGACACTGGCGCTGATCACCGTCGAACCCGCCCGGCAACCGCACCTGCGCGAACTTCACCAGGCGGTGGCGCACTATTATCCCGGGACGCGCCTGTGGCAGTACCGGCGCCGATCAACGGACGGCACGCCCGCGCTGGAGCCGATGGAGCGCGATGTCATCGTCGCCGCGCCGCGCACGCCTGCCCCGGCCGCCGCGGATGACGTTGTGGACGAGCAGCGCCTCGCGCCCGCGGCGATGCACGAACAGCCGCCGGATGATGCACCGGCCGAGGACGAAACGACCCGCCCGCACCTGGCGTCCCTGACCTCGGAAGAGCTTGCCATGCTGCTCGGTGACGACGATCAGTCATCGTCGTGGAACGGTTGAGCGATTGAGGGCCGGGCACGCGCAAGGACGATCACGGATGAGCGCACTGGACAGCGACAAGGCGAGTACGCCGCATGACACGGACGCCGCGCGGCCGCGGCGTGTGCTGGTGGTCGGCGAGGCGCTGGCGGCGCAGCTTCAACCCGGCATCGCGCGCTGGGCGCCGCGCGCGACGGTGATGTCGGTGCCGAGCATCCTGATGGCGATGGGCGAGGCGGCGCACGCGCCGGCGGACGTGCTCATCACCCCGGCCGAGCAGATGGCCGGCATGGCCGAGTCGGCCGCGCACTGCTTGCGCGAGCTGCTGCCGGGCGCGCGGCTGGTGGTGCTGGCCGACGAGGACCCGCGACTGCACGAGGAGGCCGAGGCGGCGCTGCGCGGCGGATTCGACGTGCAGCTCGCCGAGCCGGTTGACGAAACCGCGCTGCGCGCGGCGATCGACGGTCAGCCCGCGACAAGCACGCCGGAGCCGCACGAAACGACAGACCGCGCCGCCACCCCCGCGCCCGATGCGCAGCCCCCGCAGGAGCCGGCGGACGCATCACCGCTCGGCGACGTGGACCTGGTCGAGACGCTGCTCACCGCGCGCGATCGGCTTACGGCGACCGCTCTGAAGCTGCTGACCCAGCGCAGCGGCATCGCCGGCCTCGGGTGGGCCCAGCACCCGGAGGACGTGCCGGCCGCGCACGGCTCCGCCCCGGTGCGGTGCCAGGGCCGATCGTTCGGCCTGTTGCACGCGCCGTCGCCGGTGACCGACGCCGACCTGGCGCCGTGGGCGGCCTGGCTCAGCCGATGGATGGCGCTGCACGCGCAGATGAGCGAGTTGGAAACGCTGGCGATGCGCGACGAACTGACCGGCGCGTGGAACCGCCGCTACTTCAACCGCTTCCTCGAGCGCATCATCGAGCAGGCGGTGGAGGACCGCTCGCAGGTCACGCTGCTGGTGTTCGACATCGACGACTTCAAGCTCTACAACGACCGTTACGGCCACGCCGCCGGCGACGAGATCCTGCGCGAGGCGGCGCGGCTGATGCAGTCGTTCGTGCGCGAGCATGACGTGGTGGCGCGCATCGGCGGCGACGAGTTCGCCGTCATCTTCTGGGATGCCGAGCAGAAGCGCAAACCCGACAGCGAACATCCCCAGACCGTGCGCCAGGCAGCGCGGCGGTTCCAGGAAGCGATCTGCGCCCACCGCTTCCCCAAGCTGCTGCACGAAGCGCCCGGCACCCTCACCATCTCCGGCGGCCTCGCCAGCTTCCCCTGGGACGGCCGCAGCCCCAACGAACTGCTCGACCGCGCCGACGCCATGGCGATGCAGTCCAAGCGCCAGGGCAAGAACGCGATCACCTTCGGCCCGGGCGCGCTGCGCGCGTGTCAACCGAACCTGCACGAGTGAGACGAACCGTGATTGACGCTCGTATTTCTTGAAGGGTGGCACTGACAAGGCCGTCTGCGGCCTTGTCAGTGTTTACAGCGCAAGTTCCCACTGA
>JBMCXL010000249.1:0-5088 GCA_048621015.1 Phycisphaeraceae bacterium | reverse complement strand
CGCTGGCCACGTGCGCCGCGCCGTGCTTGCTGCCCCACTGCTTTTTGCCCTTGAGGTTCGTGCGGATGATGCCCCAGCCCGCCTCGGCGTGGTGCCAGGCGAGCACCATGTGATCGCCCGCGGCGGCGACGGTGGTCGGGTCGCTGTGATCGGCGCCCCAGCCGCCGGTGTTGTCCGGCAGCTTGTAAGGCGGCTGGCCGGAGTTGTGCACGCTGAGGACGAATTCTGTTTCGATCGGATCGTGCACGAGGCCGCGCCACGTGTACGTGCCGGGATCGATCGGCTCGCCCAGGTCGTCCAGACCATCCCACTTCTCCACCACGCGCCCCTCATCGCGCGCCGCCTGCGCCGCGATCTGGCGCACCAGCTCGCCGCGCTCGTCGTACAACCCGACCGTCACCTCGCCGGAGCGCGGCAACTCGTACTCCAACTCGAGCGGCAACGGCTTCTCCAGCTCCGCCCCCTGCTCGACCATCGCGCGCGGCAGATCGTTGCGGTCGGTGAAGATGAACTTCCCCCAGCAGCGCGCGGTCTGGTACGGAAAACCCGGGCGTGACATAACGTCGTACGCCCAGCCGGCCGAGCCCTTGGTCTTGAGGCCGTCCGGCCGCGACCAGTTGACCTGCAACGTGCCCGGCACCAGGTCGCCCGCGGTCGGCGGGTTGTCCGCGTCGAGCGTCTCCCAGGGGATGCGGTACTCGAACGTGTAGCCGGCGCCGTCGTCGTGCTCGCGATAGGCGGCGTCGAACTTGCCCTTGGGCACCACGCCCTTGGTCCATCCCTCGGGCGCGTGCTGCTCCATCGTGTGGTAGACCTGAAGGTTCGGCTCCTCGCGGTCGGTGTAGTACCACAGCAGCAGGTGCGCCAGCGGCTCGGGATTGTCGCCCGGATCGCGCCAGCGGTTGTCCGTCGCCGGCCAGCCCATCGACCGGTCCAGGCCGAGGCGGATCTGGCACGCATCGGCGTCCCACGCGCGGTCGCCGTCCACCTTCGGATCATGCCGGTTCATCATCGGCGAAGGGTCCAGCACCTCCCCGGCAACGTAGAGCGCCTCGTCGTCGTACATCATGGAGAGCCGCGCGCTCTGCATCGCGCTGGTCGCCTTCGCCGCGTAAAGTTCGACCGTCGGCGAGCGGTCCCAGTCGTCCAACTCGCCGTCGATCGTCACCGTGCCCGGTGTCGGCACGACGAACGCGCGCTCGTGCCGGCCCCAGGCGCCTTCGTCCTCCGCCGCCGCGGTCAACCCCGGCAGCGCCACCGCAACCATCACCCCCAGCGCCCACCCGCGACGCGCCCACCGACCACAAAAGCTGTTTCCAGTCAGCATGATCACTCCTTGCCAGAAACCTCGGATTCATTTCCCCCCGCGCGACTGAAGCGCCGTCCCTTCACACTTCTTGACGCCCGTCCAGAACGAGTCGGCGAGCGAAGGGCGGGATCTGTTGGCTCAACTTCAGCAGCACACATTTCACGTCACGACGCCACCACACCACCACCGCGTCTTACTCGCCCGGCTTCAGAAACCCGCGGCGCGCCGTCTGGTTGGCGCTGAACAGGTAAGCGATGGGATCGCTCATCGAGTTGCGCATGTTGACCGGGCCGGGCACGCCCGCGTTCTTGTTGAGCTTCGTGCCCGAGCCGGGCGCGACGCGCTTGTTGGGCCAGAGAATCTCGGACCCGCCCCAGTAGCGCACCCACCGGCCGCTGGACCAGTTGAACCATTGCACGCTGCCGTCGGCGAACACGCCGTTGCCGCCGGCGGGCGTCATCTCGCCATCGCTGCGCAGGTGATTGGAGGTTTCCAGGTTCTGCCGTCCGGAGGTGACGTCGCTCATCGGATGAACCACGCTGTCGCTCAGGATCGCCGCATCGGGGGCGTGCTGCTCGAGTCGAATCCAGTACTGGTAATGCGTGCCGCCCACGCCCCGGCCGGAGCTGACCGGACCGCTGCCGCCGATGAGTGAATACATGGTGCGGCCGGCGGAGAAGCTGTTGTCCTCGCCGTACCGGTCGAGATAGTTGTGCTGCGTGCCCTTGATTCGGCTCGGGCAGGAGGTGATGCCCACGTAATCGGTCACGTAGTCCGTGAACAGCGCCTCGACGCCGTTGCCCATCGGCTTGTCGAGGTAGGGTTCATTCCACAGCATGTATCGATCGAGCGCGTGCGGCGGCATCACGCCGTCATGGTCGAGCGTGTAGGTCTTGATCGCGATGAAAAGCTGCCGCTGGTTCGAGGCGCACGCGATGCGCCGCGCCTGCTCGCGCGCGGCCTTCAGCGCCGGCAGCAGGATCGCCACCAGCAGCGCGATGATCGAAATGACCACCAGAAGCTCGATGAGCGTGAAACCTCGGGTCGTGCATCTACCCGCGCGTTCGGCCGCGCGTCGGCGGCGCTGTCGCTTCGGGTTGTGCATGTGCGTGAACATGGTGTTTCTCTCCTCGAATCGTCGAGCCGATGCGTCGCGGCCTCAGCGCGCCACCCAGTAGGGGCCGTTTTGACCGGAAGTGGGCGCTGAGATCTTCTCCGCATCGGCGAGGTGGTCGTACCGGCCGCCGTCCACCGAGATCGTCCAGCGGCCCGCGCTGACGACCTCGGCCATGTCGAACGACGAGGCGGACCCGTCGGCGATCAGCATGTGCGCGTTGCCGCGCGGTGACAGCGTGCCGGACTGGCCGGCGTGCGGTGTGAAGTAGAGCGGCCGCGGCCCGGTGCCGCCCCAGTGCCAGCGCAGCGCCAGGTCCGTCATCAGCACCTCGTCGCTGCGGCTGCGGCGCGGGCGCGTGTCCCACTGGGTGGCCCATTTGCGGCCGGTGTAGAAGCTGTAGCCCGCCCATTCGCCCGCCCAGCCGATCAGCGACACATGGTGGAAACGGTTGAGCTGGCTGAGCGGCCAGTGCTGCGGCCAGCGCGCCTCGCGCAGGGTCCAGTCGATCGTCGGACAGTAGAACAGCGGCTGGTCCTTATCCGCGCGATTGTCGGCGATGGCCGTGTTCATGTACTGCTCGACGTAGAGCCGCGTCGCCTGCGTGTTGTTCGAGAACTGCTGCGGCCGGTTCTGCTGCGTCGACCACCGGTCCCGGCTCGCGTTGTAGCTGGCGGGTCCGCCGAACTGGGGAAAGTAGCCATCGTGCTCGGCCTTGTAGACGTGGTGCCCCACGCCGTGCTGGCTCAGGTTCGACAGGCACTGCACGCGCTGCGCCGCGCCGCGCGCGGCGCGCAGGCTCGGCAACAGCAATGAGATCAGCAGCGCGATGATCGAGATCACCACCAGCAGCTCGACCAATGTAAAGCCACGATGTGTCGTGCGAAGCATGGCTTGTCCTTTCCGGATGTAGCGATCGGGCAGGGCTCGCCTGGGACAAACAGCAAAAGGGGTCGGGACTGAGACAGGGATTTCATTCGCTTTCTCGTGCGTCTGCGCCTGCTCCTGGCCTCATGTTTCGCCGGCGTCGGGAGACGTTGTACCGCCGCTGTGCGGCCGGCGTATGAGCCGCGCGTGAAAAGCGCGCGTGCCGGCTTTACGTCTCCGCACGCGGTGCCGCCGTCGAGGCGCGCGCCTTGAGCACCACCGGCACGCGGATGTCGCGCTCCGCCGGCGGTCGCCCCTCCACGACCGCCGCCAGAGCGCGGGCCGCCTGGCGACCGAGCTCCTCGATCTGGATCGAAACCGTGGTCAACGGCGGGTCCGTCTCCGCCGCCTCGCGCACGTCGTCGATCGACACCATGGACAGGTCCGCCGGCACGCGCACGCCCAGCTCCTGCGCCGCCTCCAGCGCGCCCAGCGCCATCATGTCGTTGTAGACCACCACGCCCGTCGGCGGCGACGGCCGCCTCATCAGCGTGCGCAGGCAGCGGGCCGCGTTCTCGCGCCACGGCAGGCCTTCGCCCAGGGCCACCAGCTCCCCCTCCCCTGAAAGCCCGTGCCGGGCACGGCAAGCCTCGAACGCCTCGTGCCGGCGCTTGCCGTGCAATGGGTCGGCCTTCGGCCCGATGTAGCCGATGCGCCGGTGGCCCTGGGTGTGAAGGTGTTCGAAGGCGAGGCGGACCGCCTCGGCGTCGTCGATGCCGACGTTGATGCGCGGCTCGTCCTCGGTCGGCTCGCCGCGCAGGATTGTCACGACCGGTCGGCCGAGCGTCTGCGCCATCTGCATGCACGTGCGGTTGGACTGGGGCAGGATCACCCCGTCCACCTGCGACAGCGCGGCGAATTCCTCCCGGCTTTCACCGGCGAGGTTCATCAGCAGCAGCGTGTGCTTGACCTGCCAGCAGGCGTCGACCACGCCATCCAGCAGCGCGCGGTAGAAGGAGGTCTGGACCATCGAGTGCTCTTGGCTGGCGGTCCAGAGCAGGCCGAGCGTGCGATAGGGCATCGCGCGTCCCGCGCGGCGGGCGCCCATGCGGCGGGCCTCCATGTTCGCCGTCGGCTCGTAACCCAGGGCCCGCACGGCCGCGCGAACCTTCTCGCGCGTCTTGACGGCAATGCGCGGATCGTCGCGCAGGGCCATGGACACGGTGGACACGCCCACGTTGGCGTGCCGGGCGACATCGGCGAGCTGGATGGGCTTTTTAGTCATTTGAAGCGCTTCAATCCCGCTTTCCGCAGGATACCCGATTCCCCCGGCCGCGGTCAACGGCCATTTCTCTCCGCCTTGCCGGATGGGACGCAGACGCGGAGGCATCGCCTGTAGTCCGCCCCCGTGGGGGGCGGGCTATGGGGTGGGTTGATTCAGGTGAGCGCCAACTCGCGCAGGCGGTCGAGGTCGGGGGTGATGCCGTGGCCCGGACCCGGGGGGAGGGCGTAGGCGCCGGCGGTGGGCGCCAGCGAGGGGTGGTAGTACGGGGCGGCTGCGTTCATCTGGGACGGCTGGTATTCCAGCACCTCCAGCACGGCGGTCGCCGCGGCGACGTGCAGCGACGCGGCGGTGTAGACCCCCAGGCCCGCGCCGATGTGGTAGGTCACCGGCACGTCATGCGCCAGGCACAGCGCGGCGATGCGCCGCGCCTCGGTGATGCCCGTGCGGCCGACGTCGGGTTGGGCGATGTCGATGGCGTGGCGCGACAGGCGATCGAGGAAGTGATAGCGCGTG
>JBMCXL010000248.1:0-5114 GCA_048621015.1 Phycisphaeraceae bacterium | reverse complement strand
TCCTCCGGCGTGTAACGCGGTTCGTCCAGCTTGTAATAGAGGTATTCCAGTCCCATCGTCTCGTCGTACGATTCGATGGGGAATACCTCGCGCAGCAGGCCTTCCAACCCCATGTAGGGATCGCGCCCGTCATGCGCTTTGTCCTGCTGGAGGAACCGGTTATATGCGGATTGTTGAACTTCGACCAGATTGGGGACACCAAGAGCATCCCCACGCTTCGCGTAGTCGCGCACGGTCTTCACGAGCATCGAAGGCCTCGATTGCTGGCTACAGAACAGGGTCAAATTGGGGAGGGAGTGAGGGTCCCGACACAACCTCTCCACGCCGCGAACACGGCACTATACGCCATTTTCGCCGGCTCCACAAGGCCGATCGGGGAAAAATTTGCCAAAACCACGGATTTTGGTCTTGACTTTGCCGGGCGCAGATTACCACCCGAGCCGCCGTCAACCCCGCTCAGCACCTCACATCGCCGTTCCCCGCACAGCGTACATCAAAGGTCATTATAGCCCCCGCGCCACCGCCGGCCATGACCTCATTCAATGCAAATATTTCAAATTTAGGGGTTTACGCCCCATCCCCGGCGCGGTCCGCCCCCACATCCACCACCGCCAGGGCGCCCGGCCGCACCGCCACCGCCATCGGCGTCGCCCCCGCCGGGTCGCCGTCCACCTGTGCGGGCACCGACCCGTCCGATGCCGCGGTGATCCGTATCCGCTCGGCTCGACCGTGACGCACATCAGGCCGCCCCAGATGTCGGCCGCCGATCACCGACAGGCCGTACCGCCCCAGGGCCCACATCCCCGGCCGCTCCAGCACCAGCCAGTCCAGTTGCCCGTCGTCCCCCGCGGCCTCCGGGCAGATGCCCAGCCGGGCGGCGTACTGCGGCAGGTTGAACACGAACGCATGAGCCCCCTCCCCCACCACATGCCCGTCGGCTTCCACCCGCACGCGCGGATAGCGATACCGCCCCAGCGCCGCGAGGATGCGCGGCCCGTAATTGAGCCGACCGACACGCCGCAATCCTTCCCCGTTGGGACGCACGCGCCACCGCGCCACGCGATGGACCACCTCGGCATCGAACCCGGCCGAGGCCATCAGCGCAAACACCCGGCCGTTGCAGGTGCCCAGGTCGACCTGCCGCGTGCGCCCACGCGCGATGGCAGCGGCGATGCGCTCCGGCGGCGCCTCGAAGCCGAATTCGCGGGCGAACAGATTTTCGTTGCCAATCGGCAAGGTCGCGACGGGCACGGTGGCGCCATCGGGCAGGTCGTTGAGCACATCGGCGACCGTGCCGTCCCCGCCGGCGACCACGACACATCGGCACCACCGCGCAAGATCCGGGTCGGCGAGCATGGCGTGGCGCGCGGCCGGTTCCCATGCCACGCGCGCCGCCACACCACTGGCCTGGAGCCGTTCCAGCAGCCGCTGCACGCGCTGCCGATTCGCGCCGCGGCCACTGTAAGGATTGCCGACCACCGCCACCGCCGGGCGTGCGGTGGCGGACGAAGCAGGCGCGGGTTGCAAAACGGCGTCGTCCATCGAGAGAAGCGTATCAAGGAAGGCCACCCGAAGCCCGCGATCCGAAACGACAGGTTGCTTCCTCACACAAGCCGCGCAGCCGACCATCTCTTCGTTCGAACTTGCCCCTCCCTCATCTGGTTGCGCTGTCGTCGGGGATGTCCGGCTCGTGGAGGCTTTGCAGGTGCTGCTGGTATTCGCGATGGAGATTGCTGATGTCGCGCTCCATCTCGTGCAGGCGCTGGTTCAGACCCTGCACGACGTCGTCGAGATCGGAGACGAGCTTCTCGACGTAAGCGATCTTCTCCTCCAGGGCGACGGTCTGCTCGTTGCGCTGGTCGCTCATGGTCTGGCCCTCCCCCTTAGAATAGGCGCGCGGCGCGATCAGATATAGGTGGCGGCCGATTTGAGGTGGCCGGTTTCGTCGAACAGCTCGAAGAAGCGGTGAACGATGCGCTGCTCGATGGTGCTCTTCTGCCGCACGGGCACGGGCACGCGAACGATCAGCAGCACGCGATGGGGCTCGGACATCTCCAGCGAGACGCGCGGGCCGGCGGCGGGCGTGTCCAGGCCTTCGCGGTCACCGATCTTTTCGATGTGCCGGCGGGCGACCTCGAGATAGCTGGCGCACGCTTCCTCGGCGGCCTCGTTCATGCACCGCTCAGCCGCGGCCCAGGCGTCGGGGCGCACCGCGATGGTGAAGGTGTGCAACAGGTAGTGGCGCGTGAAGCTTTCGTTGTAGACCGGGGCAGTGAGGAAGACCGAGTTGGGCAGCACGATCGCCCGGCCGGTGTACTGGTGCGCCGCGCGGCCGGGGCCGACCTCCATGATGGTGGTGGTCATCAGGTTCAGGTCGATCACATCGCCACGGATGCCGTTGACCTCGATGCGGCTCCCGACGGTGAAAAGCCGCGTGCTGGAGCGCAGGATTTCCCCGCCCACGCACATCAGCAGCTCCTTGGTAGCGATGACCAGCGCCAGGGCGACACCGACCAGGTAGAGCGTCAGGTCGCCGAGCTGCTGGGCCCAGATCACGATGAGGCCGCCGAGAATGAGCAGGACGGTGATGTTGCGCGCGGTGACGATCCAGCGCTTGCGCGCCTCCGGAGTGGGCCACTTGGTGCGTTGGATGGCTCGCTTGATCAGGCGGTAGAGCAGGATCAGCCCGCCGACGAGCAGGAGCGTACCCACGGCCCGGACAAGGTACTCGTGCTTGCCGTTGGTGAAGAAGTCGGCGATGTTGGTGTAAAGGTCGACCGCGAGGTTCACCGCTGCATCTCCTGCCGGCACCTCGGATCATGAGCCACACGACCGAGGGTTCGGCAACCGGCGTGCCGTGCTTGCTTGACCGACCCAGTGCGGGGCGCTTTTCACTTCGCTCCCCAGCCGACCGCCCCTGCAGGCCCCAGCGGGCAACCGGTCGCCGTGGCAGGGATGCCATCCCGTTACCTGCATATACGCCCGGCGCGCTGAAAAGATCGGCGCGAGGGTTCTTGCGCTTTTATCGGCTGAAATGACCACTCAGCGGAAATCCAACCGCAAATTCATCGCCCGCGGCAACGGCGGGCCGGTCTGACACGACGCCCAGGGCAGCCGCCGACCATTCGATCACCTTCGACCATCGAACAAGCGGCGCGGGTGAGCGCGACGATCTTTGCGCCACCGGCAAGGCAAAAACGGATCTCATCCAGATTCCACCTGAAGCTCGTGCATTCCATATAGCGTGCCACGGCTTATGCGCGAAGCGGTAAGCCGGGCAGACGTCCGGAGATGCACGACTTGCTCTGCGACACAAGCCGGGGCACCCCACCCACGAGATTCACGTGCAATGCGTATCAACCTACCGGCCGACCGACGCGCAGCAGACACTGCCACCGCAGCACGGGTTGTGGACCGTGCATCGGCGGGCTGAGTGGGGTCTCGATGGAGCGGGGCCGCGGGCGGTCGCCCGCGGCGGCAGGCGTGGCCACTCAACGCCCGGCAGCGCGGCCGGGCGGCCAAGCTGCCGGGCGCCAAGTGCGACAATTAACCGTTGCCGGTCTTGCGCATGTAAATCGCCACACCCAGCATCACGGCACCAACCAGGATCAACAACTCATAGACCCACCAGGTGAAAAGCAGCGCCAGCGTCGTCATATCCACAGCTCCTTTGGGTTGGGAATGAATCATGCCCCCACGGTCACGGCGGGAGGCACCATTATGGGGTCCGTCGCCATCGGCTGCAACGTATTCTTCGCCAAGCTCGCCCCAGACCGCCAGTTAGACCGCCCCGCCCCCAAAGCGTGCCCGCCGCCCCGCCCCCACCGGAGCCGCGGCAGCAGGAGAGGGGCTTGGCCCCAGCTTGCCAGCCCGGCGGGACGCATATGATGTGGTAGCCCATGATCATCCCGAAAGAGGAGATCCAGTCATGATCCTGCGACGAACCAAGCGCGACCCAAGCGCGGCGCTGAACGAGCTGACCCGTGACCTGAGCCGCATCCGGGCCGATCTGGACAATGTGCGCTCCGCCTTCACCGTTCGCGGCCGCGAAGCCCTGCGCGAGGCGGGCGAACGCGTCGGCGACTCGACCCGCCGCGCCGGACAGGGCGCCGGCGAGTACGTGCGCGAGCACCCCGGCATGAGTTCGGGTATCGCGGTGGGTATCATCGGCCTGCTGGCGCTGCTGCTCTACGCCACCATGCGCCGCTGAGCGCCGCGTCCCTCCGAGGGTGTGGGATCGCCGTTGTGGATGCCGGGCCGTAGAGAGTGGCGGGTAGAGAGTGGAGAGCGAGCAGCGGCAGGCGCTCTCCAGCACTCCGCGCCGCTGATGACTTCTCTTGCATCCTCTCAGAACGTCACGTCGCGCGGGTCCGGACCCACGCGCTCGTTGCGGTCCAGCGCGTCCAGCGCCTGCATCTGTTCCGTGGTCAATTCGAAGTCGAACACGTCCGCGTTCTGCTCGATCCGCGCCCGGTGCACCGACTTGGGAATGGTCACGCTGCCGCGCTGCAGGCACCAGCGGATCGCGACCTGCGCCGGCGTCTTGCCGTGCGCCTCGGCGACGCGCCGCACCTCGGCCACGTCCATCACGCGCCCCTGCATCAGCGGCGCCCACGCCTCGTGCTGAATCCCCTGCTCCCGGCAGAACCGCAAAAGCTCCGGCTGCACCAGATAGGGATGAAACTCGACCTGGTTCACCATCGGCGCGACGCGCGCCCGCTGAAGCAGATGCTCCAGGTGCTCGACCATGAAGTTGGACACGCCGATCGCCCGCGCCTTGCCCGCATCGTACGCCGCCTCCAGGCCAGCCCACGCATCGACATAATCGCCCACCGCCCAGTGCAGCAGCACCAGGTCCACCTGCTCGAAACCGAGCCGATCGAGCGAAGCGTCCACCGCGCGTTGCACCTCATCGGCGCCGGCGCGGATCGCATCGTTCCACACCTTGGTCGTCACGAACACCTCGTCGCGCGGCACGTCATGCGCGGCGATCGCCCGGCCGACGCCCGCTTCGTTGCGGTAGACCGCCGCCGTGTCGATGTGCCGATACCCGACGTCCAGCGCGGCTGTGACGGCATCGGCCGCCTCGTCGTCGCTGGCGCGCCACGTTCCCA
>JBMCXL010000247.1:0-5132 GCA_048621015.1 Phycisphaeraceae bacterium | reverse complement strand
TCATCGACGTGCCAGCAGTGCGGCCGGCCGATGCGCGCGAATAGCAGGCGCAGGTAGTCGTAGATCTCGGTCGTCGTGGCGACGGTCGAGCGCGGGTTGTGCGATGCGGAGCGCTGCTCGATCGCGATCGTCGGCGGCAGACCCTCAATCGATTCCACGTCCGGCTTCTGGAGCTGGTCGAGGAACTGGCGCGCATAAGCGCTCAGCGACTCGATGTACTTGCGCTGCCCCTCGGCGTAGATCGTGTCGAACGCGAGCGTGGACTTGCCGCTGCCCGAGAGGCCGGTGAGCACCACCAGCCTGTCGCGCGGGATGTCGAGGTCGATGCCCTGGAGGTTGTGCTCCCGGGCGCCGCGGATGGAGATTTCGGTGAGGGCCATATAGGGGAGATTTTAGCCACACGACAACGTCGCGACCGAAGGGTCGCGCCTTTGTGCGGCAAAAGCGTTGGAGGGCCCGAGGCGCGGGTTACAGCGTCGCAGACGTGTACGGCATCAGGGCCATGTAGCGGGCGCGCTTGATGGCCTGGGCGACGAGGCGCTGCTCGCGGGCGCTGAGGCCGGACTTCTTGCGGCTCTGGATCTTGCCGTTGGGCGTGAGGAAGCGGCGCAGGTCGTCGACGCGCTTGTAGTCGAGGTAGATCGTGCCGGTGCTGCTGCGCTCGGCGATCTTGAGCTGCTGGCCGTCGGACTTCTTGTCGAAACGCTTGAATTCCGCCATGGTGAGGGCTCCGTCGTGGGTTGGCAGCCCCGGCGGCACGCGCCGGGGCGACGGGGTTGAGCCACGTAGTGTAGTCGGCGGCACCCGGCGCGTCCACCGGCGAGCCGGTCAGCCTGAACACAGGGTGAGTCCCCGGTCGCTGGAGACGTCCGGGCCGAGGACGGCCCGGCTCGCTGCGAGAGGTCAGCGGATGGTCGAGGGGGCGCGGTCCGCTTTGCTGATGCGCCACTCCACCGCGTCGCCGAGGGCGGCGGCGATGCGCTGGCGGTAGGTCGGCAGGTACGGCCGCTCGGTCTGGGTGTGGCCGGCGAGGAAGATGGCGGTGCCCGCGGCGGTGGCGGCGAGGACGTCGTGGTGGCGCATCTCGCCAGTGAAGAAGGCGTCGATGGGACCCGCTTCGTCCAGCAGCGACCCGCCGGCGCCGGCGCAGAGGCCGATGCGCTTGATCCGGCGCGTGGCGCCCTGCGGTGGGGCGACCTCCAGATGCTTCACACCGAGGTGCTTCTTCAAGCGGTCGGCGAGGGTGTTCAGCGTGACCGCGCGCGTCAGCTCCACGATGCGCCCCTGCCCCGTGGCGCCGATCGCCTCGGCCAGCGCGTCCTCGCCGGCGGGCTTGATGGGGCGCACCTCGCCTTCGCCCACGCCCGCGGCGAGCCAGTCGTTGACGCCTTCGGGCGCGGCGTCGAGCGCGGTGTGCGGGCTGTAGACGGCGATGCCCGCCTGCACGAGGCGCATCACGATGCGCGGCTTGACGTGCTGGTCGGTCACCTCCGTGAGCGGCTGAAAGATCGGCGGGTGGTAGGCGACGATCAGGTCGATGCGCTCGCGGATCGCTTCATCGACGACGGGTTCGGTGAGGTCGATGCAGAGCAGGCCGCGCTTGATGGTCTGGTCGAGCGCGCCGACGTGCAGGCCGACGCGGTCCCACTCTTCGGCGAGCGCTTCGGGGGCGAGGGGGCGCAGGGTGTCGAGGACGCGGTGCAGTTGCATGACAGAGAGGATACCAGCCGTTTAGCGGGCGATCGCAGATCGCCGCGTGGATCGGCGCCCGTTGCCAGCGGCGATCTGCGATCGCCCGCTAAACATTTCGATCACCCGGGCGCGCTGGTGGCTGGCGCGGATCGATTCAGCACGCGCGTGAGCTGGCGCAGCGCCTGGCGGATGCGGTGCTCGTTTTCGACCAGGGCCATGCGGACGTAGCCTTCGCCGCGCGAGCCGAAGGCGGCGCCGGGGGTCATGGCGACCTCGGCCTGGTCGACCATGGCGAGGCAGAACTCCTCGGTGGAGTTGTTGTAGCGCGCCAGGTGCTCGGGGTTGATCCTGGCCCAGACGAACATGGTGGCCTTGGGCGATTCGACTTCCCAGCCGAGGCGCTGGAGGCCGCGCACCATGACGTCGCGGCGCTGCTGGTAAAGCTCGGCCTGTTTCTGGACGTGCTCGTCGCCTTCGCGCATGGCGATGATGGCGGCGATCTGCACGGCCTGGAAGATGCCGTAGTCGTAATAGCCCTTGATCGTGCCGAGCGCGTTGATCATTTCCGGGTGGCCGGCGCAGAAACCGATGCGCCAGCCGGCCATGTTGTAGGGCTTGCTGAGCGTGCTGAACTCGACGCCGAACTCTTTGGCGCCCGGCGCCGCGAGATAGCTCGGCGCCTTGTAATCGTCGAAGCACGTCTCGCCATACGCGAAATCGTGCATGATCGTGACCTGGTGCCGCGCGGCCAACTCGACGACCTTCTCGAAAAACGCCGGCTCGACGGTCATCGTCGTCGGATTGTGCGGGTAGTTGAGAATCACCGTCTTGGGCTTGGGCGTCATGTGCTCGAGCACATCCTCGATGCGCCGCAGAAACGCATCGTCGTTGCCCAGCGGCACCTGCACGGTCGACGCGCCGGCCAGAATCACCGCATAGGTGTGAATCTGAAACGCCGGGTCCGCCACCACCGCGATGTCGCCCGGCCCGAGCATCGCCAGGCACATGTGACTGAACCCTTCCTTGGAGCCGATCGTCGCGATCACCTCCTTGTCCGGGTCCAGCTCCACGCCCCACTTGCGCCGGTACTTCTGCGCCAGGTCGCGGCGCAGGTTGTACAGCCCCTTGCTCACCGAGTATCGGCTGTTGCGCGGATCGCTCACCGCCTCGCGGATCTTGTCCACCACCGCATCCGGCGGCGCATCGGAGGGATTGCCCATGTTCAGATCGATCACGTCGGCGCCCTGCTTGCGCCGCTCGTAGATGAGCTGCTTCAGCCGACCGAGCACGTACGGCGGCAGGCGACGGATTCGACTGGCGGGCTGGATCTTCATGGGCGGTGTCTAGTGGTGAGCGATGCGCCTTGGAGGGGCTCATCGCTCATCGCTTCTTCACGGATTCAGCAGCGACTCGCGCTGCCGGCTCCATCGGTCGGTCAGCGTGCGGTCGAGGATGACGACGTTCGCTTCGCTGAGCAGCCGACGGGCGAGCTGCTCCATCTGCCGGCGCTGGAGCTGGCGGCGCACGTCGCGCGTCAACGCTTCCCTGACATCGACCAATTCTACAGCCTCGGCCTCGATTTTTTCCTCCAGCCTCACCAGCGCGAACTGACCGTCGAGCGCCAGCACCTCGCTGACGGGCTGCCCCTGCCTGTCCAGCCGCACCAGCGCATCGCGCAGCACCCGCGGGTAGCTCGGGTCGGCCGGGCTGATCGGCGAGAGCAGGCCGCCGCGGTCGGCGCTGACGTCGGTGGAATGCTCGGCCGCGAGATCGCTGAACGCCGCTTCACCCTCGATCGCCTGTCGACGCAGCCGGCTTGCTTCGTTGAAGCTGTCCACGACGATCAAGCGCACGCGGTAGCGCTCGCCGTAGCGGCGCTGGAACGCCTGGCGCACGGCTTCGTCGGTGACCTCGACGCGGTCGGCGACGAGCTTGCGCAAGCCGGCGTTGCGGCGGAGCAGGCTTTCGAACCGCTGTTCACCGAGACCGCGCTGCCCGCGCAGCTCGCGCAGGAGGCGCGCCGCCTCGTCCTCGTCTTCGGGATCGAGCGTCGCCAGCACGCGCTCGCGCTCCGCGGCCAGGTCCTGCTCGCTCAACGCCTGGTCCCGGTCCGCCAGCCGCTGCTCGATCAACCGCTCCAGCACCAGCTCGGAGAACACCTCGCCGCCCGCCGCCTCCAGCAGCGGCTCGAACAGGGCGTCCCGGCGAACCGCCTCGCCGTTGACGTACGCCACCGGCTTGGCCGACGCCCCTTCGGATGTCCCGTCGGCGGGAATTCGCGTCGGCTCGGCCTGGCCGCCCGGTGGGGACTGGCACGCACCGGCGAAAGCGGCGAAGATGAGGGTCAGAATGAGGCGGCCGCCGCCCGAATGGAAACGCATGATCTCACGCTAAGAACGCGGGTGTGAACTGTCAACGCACGCGCTTCGCCGAGGGAGTCATCGCTCATGGCCGACGGACCCGAGCCCCCCGAACAGCCCCAGCCCTCGCCGCCTGCCGACACCGCGGATGAGCAGCCCCGCGCCAATGGCGGCAAGCGCGTGCTCTGTCCCTACTGCGGCCATACGCAGACCGACCCCGTGCGCTGCGAGCAGTGCAAGGGCCTGTTCGAGCCGCTCAGCCGCAAGGCCACGCAGATCGCGATGGGCCCGTGGTACATCCGCGACCCGGCCAATCCCTTCCGGCCCGGCTGCTCCTACGAGACGCTCCAGCGCCAGATCGAGGCCGGCCGCGTCACCGCCCGCAGCATCATCCGCGGCCCCACCACCCGCCAGTTCTGGGCCGTGGCCCACAACGTGCCCGGCGTGGCGCACCTGGTCGGCCACTGCCACCGCTGCAACGCCCGCGTCCGCCCCACCGACACGCGCTGCCCGGCGTGCGGCGAGACGTTCAGTGCCGTGACCAGCGTGCGCAACGAGCTGGGCCTGCTCTACCCCACGCGCAACGCCGCGGAAACCGCCCAGCACGAGTTGGAGCAGCAGCGCCGGGCGCTCGTCCAGGACCCGTCGGCGACCACCTCCACCGCCCCCGCAACCACCAGCCCCGCCAGCAGCGCCACCGCCCCGCCGACCCCCGCCGGCGGTGACCTGCTGGACCAGGTGCTGCAACAGGGCGGCCCGGCCGCGACACCACCCCCCACTGCCGGGCCCACGAGCCCCGCCCCGTCCGAGGCGCAGGCCCTGGACTTCGCCCCCAGCGAAGCCACCGACCAAGCGAGCCACGACGAGGCCCGCACCCCCGCCCCGCAACGCCCCAGCCTGCTCATCTGGCTCCTGGTCGTGCTCAACGCCATCGCTGCCGCCGGCGTCGTCCTGCTCGCGCTGTTCGTCTTCGGACAGTGAGTGCATTGCCGATTGCCAATTGCCGATTGCCGATTGGCACGGAAAGCGGAACACAATCGGCAATTGGCAATTGGCAATCGGCAATTCTAACCCCTACCG
>JBMCXL010000246.1:0-5144 GCA_048621015.1 Phycisphaeraceae bacterium | reverse complement strand
TTCATGCTCTACGACACCTACGGCTTCCCGCTCGATCTCACGCAGGTCATGGCGGAGGAGCGCGGCATGTCGGTGGACGTGCAGCGCTTCAACGAGCTGATGGAGCAGCAGCGCGAGCAGTCGCGCGCGGCGACCGGTAGCGCCGACGCGCGCCAGGCACTGGTCGAACTGGTGCAGCAGGAAACGCTGCCCGCCACCGCCTTCCTCGGCTACAACGAAACATTCACCGCGGAAGTCAACTCGCCCGTCAAGCTCTACCGTCGCACAGAACAAGGCGGCTACAGCGCGGCGGACGAACTGCCGATTGGCGCGCACGGCGCGGTCGTCGTCGAGCAGACGCCGTTCTACGCGGAAGCGGGTGGCCAGGTCGGCGATCAGGGCGTGATCGAGGTGGACGGCGCGCGTTTCCGCGTGGAGGACACGCTGAAGTTCGCCGACACCACGTTCCATCTAGGCCATGTCGAGGGCAGTACGCTCCGCGCGGCGGACAGTGCGAACGTTTCATTGCGCGTCGATGAAGGTCGGCGGCGCAAGATCATGGCGAACCACACCTCGACGCACATTCTCAACCGCGCATTGCGTGTGAAGGTCAATCCCGAAGCGGACCAGAAGGGCTCGCTCGTGGACGACCAGAAGCTGCGCTTCGACTTCTCGCAGCGGTCGGCCCTGAGCACGGAGCAGATCGGTGAAGTGGAGTCCATGGTGAGCGAGGACATCGCCGCGGACCTGCCGGTGCACGCCGCCGACGCGCCGCAGCGCGACGCGCTGCGCATCAACGGCCTGCGCGCGGTGTTCGGCGAGAAATACCCCGACCCGGTGCGCGTCGTGGCGATCGGACCGCCTATGGAAGAACTGCTCGCCGACCCGGAGAACGAGCAATGGAAGCAGTACTCGGTCGAGTTCTGCGGCGGCACGCACCTGGCGCGCACGGGCCAGGCCGAAGCGTTCGCCATCGTCAGCGAGGAAGCGGTCGCCAAGGGTGTGCGCCGCGTCACCGCACTGACGGGTGAAGCGGCGCGCGACGCGCGCCATCAGGGCGAAGCGCTGCTCCAGCGCCTCGAAGCGCTGCGCAACCAGAAGCACGACGACGCCGACCGGCTACGCAGCGAGATCAACGAGCTTCAGCAGGCCATCAGCGAGCAGACGCTGCCCGCGACGGTACGCGCCATGCTCAACGCCGGCCTCAGCGCGCTTCAGCGCACGCTCAAGGATCTCGACAAGCGGCGCAGCCAGGCGAGCGCGGCCGGCGTGGTGGACCAGGCGCGGCAGCTTGCGGATGAGACCGACGGCGAGCTGATCGTGGCCCGTTTCGACGAGGCCGACGGCAACGCACTGCGCACCGCGGTGGACGTGATGCGCAAGAAAAAGCCCGACGCCGCACTGCTGCTCGCGGGCGTGTCGGGCGAGAAGGTCGCCATCGTCGCAGCAGTCCCGAAGGACAAGATCGACAAGGGCCTCAAGGCTGGCGACTGGGTCAAGGAAACCGCCAAGGTCGTCGGTGGCGGCGGCGGCGGCAAGCCCGACATGGCGCAGGCGGGCGGGAAGGATCCGTCCAAGGTCGAGGAAGCGCTCGAGACGGCGCGCGAGTTTGCGGCCAACAAGTTGTAGAATCGTTCAGGTTCTCGCGGAGGCCGCCGAGAGCGCAGAGACCGCAGAGGGTTCGAGTGGCATTGCTCCGCGACCTCCGCGCTCTCGGCGGCCTCCGCGAGAAATACTTTTGGATCAGGATCGACATGCGAATCAACGACCACTTTCTCAAGCTCAAGGCCGGTTATCTGTTCTCCGAAATGGCGCAGCGCACGGCGCAGGTGCAGAAGGAGAATCCGGACGCAAAGATCATCAAGCTCGGCATCGGTGACGTGACCGAGCCGTTGCCGGCCGCGTGCGTCGAGGCGATGCACAAGGCGGTGGATGACCTGGCGACGCGCGAGACGTTTCACGGTTACGGGCCCGAGCAGGGTTATCCGTGGCTGCGCGAGAAGATCGCGGAGCACGAGTATGGAAGCCGGAGTTGCAAGGTGGACGCGGACGAGGTGTTCATCTCGGACGGCTCGAAGTGTGACGTGGCGAACATTCTCGACATCCTCGGGCCGGACAACAAGGTCGCGGTGCTCGATCCGGTGTATCCGGTGTATGTCGATACGAACGTGATGGCGGGTCACACCGGGCCGGCGGACGATGATGGGCGGTACGACGGGCTGGTTTATCTGCCGATGACGGCCGAGAATGATTTCACGCCGCCGCTGCCGGACGGGCGGGTGGACGTGATTTACCTGTGCTATCCGAACAACCCGACGGGCGCGGTGGCGACGAAGTCGGCACTCAAGCAGTGGGTGGACTATGCGAAGGCGAACGGGTCGCTGATCCTGTTCGATGCGGCCTACGAGGCGTACATCACCGAGGACGACGTGCCGCACTCGATCTACGAGATTGCCGGCGCGCGCGACGTGGCGATCGAGTTTCGCTCGTTCAGCAAGAACGCGGGCTTCACGGGCGTGCGCTGCGCGTACACGGTGGTGCCGAAGGAATTGACCGGCCGCACGGTCGACGGCGAGGAAGTGGCGCTGCACGGGCTCTGGCACCGTCGGCAGGGGACGAAGTTCAATGGCGCCAGCTACGTCGTGCAACGCGGGGCGGAGGCGGTCTATTCACCGGAAGGCAAGCGGCAGGTGCGCGAGCTGATCGACTACTACATGGAGAACGCGCGCCTCATCCGGGAAGCGCTGACAGCCCAGGGCATGCAGGCGTTCGGCGGCGTGAACGCGCCGTATGTCTGGATCAAGACGCCGACGGGCATGTCGAGCTTCGCGTTCTTCGAGAAGCTGCTGACCGAGGCGCACGTGGTTGGCACGCCGGGGAGCGGGTTCGGCGCGACGGGGGAAGGGTATTTCCGGCTGAGCGCATTTAATGCGCGCGAAACGGTGCGCGAGGCGATGGATCGGATCGGCGAGCGGCTGGCGGTGTGAGGCCGCCGCGCCGGCTCGCCGTCGATCCGGGTTGCTGCCGATTCACGTCGCAGTGTCAGGCGACCACGTCGAGCGTGGTGTCGCCATCCTGGGCGGAGGCGGGTTGGCTGCGCTCGTCCGACTCGCGCTGGCTCTGCAACGCCGCCGCCTGATCGCGTAGCAACTGCTGGTAGAGGCCACGCGCTTCGTCGTCGGATTCCTCCGCGACTTCGCTGAGGTTGGTGAGGTCGGACATGGCGCCGCTCAGGCCGTCGCGCAGGCCGGTGAGCATCTCATCGAGCCGGGCGACCAGCGCGGCGGGATCATCCGCCTCCTCGGGCTGATCCGCCTCGCCGAAGACGTTGCCGAGCACGTCCATCAATTCGGTCTGGGCCTCGTTGAGGCGATCGCCGACCTTTTCCGGGTCGGAGGTGTCGCCGTTGGCCAGTTCCTCGAGGCGATCGGCGTAGCGGTTGAGCGCGTCGCCGAGCTTTTTCTGCTGCTGCTCGTCGAGGTCCGCGGACTCGAGCATGGACGCCACGTGCGCCGCGACCTGTCGGCCGGCTTCCTGGGCGACTTGTCCGACCGCCTGGGGCGTCATCGCCGCGAGTTCCTGCGAGAGGGGCGCGGTCATCTCGACGGTGGGCTTGGCGGGGGTGCCGGTCAACTCGACCGTGTCACCGGTCGTGTTCGGCGCGGCGGGCGGTGTCGACTCCTTTGCCGGCTTCCTGCCCGACTCCTGTGACGGCGCGGACCTCGGCGGCTGAATGCGCTGCTCGGGGCCTGGAATGGCTTGCATGGGCTCGGTCATCTCGGTTCTTCTCCATTTGCGGGTTTCCGATCACTGCCCCACAAACGAGATGCCCATACCCCGAGATGCCCATGTCCCACGGGGCGCATCGACTGACGGCGGGGGTGGCTTTGAATTTTTTTCGGTGGGGGTGAGGCGAGGCGGGGCGTGAGCGAACGGTCGAGTGGCTGGATGTGTAACTCACGCTGGGTATGGTGCGGAAACGGTACACTGCGGCGGAGGCGGCGGAAAAGGCGGTTGAATGGACGACAAGACGCCACAGAAGGATGAGCCGCGGCTGCTGAAGCGGTATGGGGATTACGTGATTCTCGCGGGGTTGGCGGGGTTTGGTGCGGTGGTGTACCTGGCAGTGGCGAAGGGGTTCAGCATTCTGTTGTTGTTGATGCTGTTCTACGCGCTGATCGTGACGGGGGTGGGCATCGGGATGCGCGTGATGGGGCGGGATGCGCTGTAGGCGCATTCACTTCAGGTGAGTGATCCGGAGCTTCGCTTCGCTCAGCACCGGCTTGATCAGGCGGGGCGCGCGGGGAGAGAGTCGCGCACTGCGTCGTAGATGGCGTCGGGTTCGCTCATGCGGCCGGCGCCGGTGGTGCGGCAGGCCTGCCAGCCTTCTTCGGGGCCGACGATCTGATAGTTGAGCGGGTCGCGCAGCGTCTGGACGTTGCGCTGGGTGATGGGGTTCTGCCACATCTCGGCGTTCATGGCGGGGGCGACGAGGACCGGCGTGTCGCGCGGCAGGGCGCAGGCGACGAGGCTGACCACGTCGTCGGTGAGGCCGTGCGCCAGGCGGGCGATGAGGTCGGCGGTGGCGGGGGCGATGACGAGCAGGTCGCACCAGCGCGCGAGGCCGACGTGGGGTGATTCGGGGTGGTCGTTTTCACTGACCGGCTGCCAGGCGCTGGTGAGGACGGTGCGGCCGGTGAGGGACTGGAAGGTGAGCGGGCCGACGAAGCGCGTGGCGGCTTCGGTCATGAGCACGCGGACGTCAGCGCCTTGCTGCACGAGGCGGGAGACGAGGGTGGCGGTCTTGTAGCAGGCGATGCCGCCGGAGAGGGCGACGGCAATGCGGCGGTTGGTCAGAGCGGTGTCGGACGGGGGCGCCATGGGCGCTTACTCCGACGCCTCGGCCGCGGGGGATTCGGTGGGGTGCGACTCTTCCTGCTCGTCGTGGAAGGCGGGGGCGATCTTGCCCTCGACGACCTCCTGAACGGCGACCTCGAAGTCGTTGCGGCCGCGGCGCTCGACCAGCGGGCGGGCGCCTTCCATCAGCTCGCGCACGCGGTGCTGGACGAGGCTGGTGAACTTGAACCGGCCGCCGAGCTGGTTGATGACCTTGTCGTCCTTGAGGGCTTCGATCATGGGTGGGTCTCGCGAGGCGTGGATGCGGG
>JBMCXL010000245.1:0-5151 GCA_048621015.1 Phycisphaeraceae bacterium | reverse complement strand
CTCGGCGCCGCCGTCACCGCCAACCTCGAGTTCGTCTTCTACCTCGTGGTCATGGTCGTGCTCGCCCTGGCTGTCGCCGTGCTGCACATGCGCGTCCATCTCAGCACCCTCGCGATCTGGGCGCTTGCCATCTGGGGCGCGTTGCACATGGCCGGCGGTCTCGTGCCCGTGCCCGCGGACTGGCCGATCCACGGCGACACCCGCGTGCTCTACAGTTGGTGGATCGTCCCCGCCGGCGAAGAGGGCGGCTACTTCAAGTACGACCACCTCGTCCACGCCTACGGCTTCGCCGTCGCGACTTGGGTCTGCTGGGAAGCCCTCCGTGCCGCCACCGCCCTCCAACGCCCCGGCCTCGGCGTCGCCATCCTCTGCGGCCTCGGGGGCTTGGGCCTGGGCGCCATGAACGAGGTCATCGAGTTCGCCGCCACCCGCCTCGTGCCCGAAACCAACGTCGGCGGCTACGTCAACACCGGCTGGGACCTGGTCGCCAACACCGCCGGCGCCGCCTTCGCCATCGCCCTCATCTGGACCATCGGCGGCCGAACCCCCGCCAACGCCTGAACACCGACCCCCAACGCCCGCGCATGGCGAGGTCGCGCCCCTTTCGCGGGGTCATCGTCCGCCCCCCCCCAAACCGGCCACCTTCCCGCCACCGGTAGATTCCCTCCATTTCTCCACCATTCCGGGGATTCACCCCACCCTCCGCTTGCCCGAAACCTCGGCGCGGCTTATCTGTAGGTGTACCATCGGGGCGACCATGCCTGCCGACGGGGGCCAACCATGATCGACAAGACGCTTCAGCACCTCATCCACGAGCAGCTCACCTCCGCCCGGGAGATCAGCGAGCTCGCCGGCGTGTCCAGTTCCACCGTTTATCGCTGGATCGCCGGCGAGAGCCAGCCGGACTTCAACAGCATCCGCCTGCTGCTGCGCCACCTCAGCGATCCTCAGGCCCAGCAGGCCCTGCTCGCCGCCTTCGCCGCCGGCACACCCTGGCAGTTTGTCCACCACGACGACCCGCTCGACGTCAACAACGACGGCCAGCTCAACACCGACGACGCGCTCGACGCCGCCATTGCCGTCATGCAGACCTCAGCCCGTTCGCTCCAGCAGGTGCGCGAGGCCGCGCGCGACCATCAACTCACCGGCGACGAGACCGTCCGCGCCGTTTCCGCGCTCAATCACACCATCAGCCGCTGCGCCCTGACCCAGCGCATCCTCGTCGAGCTGTCCGAGCGCCACCAGCGCCGTGACCTCAAGCTCGCGCGCTGAGCCGCGCCTTCTTGGTGCCGTCGCCGCATAAGCCGGTGCTGAGCGCAGCGAAGCTCCGGATCGCGCGCACCGGCCACCTCACCCCGCCGCCTGCGCCGCCGCAACACGCCGCCCCGTCCCCTTCGGCGCCCGATCAAACCACCCCCGCGACGCCACGCGATACGGGAACATCGCCACCGCGCGCCGGCTCTCCTCGCTCGGCGTGTACCACACGAAATCCGTCTCGCAATACTTCACCGATCCATGGTTCGGCGGCGCGCTGGTCGGATCGCTCACATAGTTGTTGTGCGCCCAAACCGCCATGTTCAGATAGCTGTACCCCGTCGCAAAGGATCGCTCCCACGCGCTGCGCACGTGCGGCGCCGCATTCACCATCCCTTCCCCTGTATGCGACAACGGCGTGCAGTCTTCGCCGCGCCGGGCGCGCTCCATGATGTCCGGCCCCGCCAGCGGCACGCCATCCAACTCGTAATGCCCATCACAATTCGCATCGTGCAGCACCCACTTGCCGTGGCGCTGGTCGAACACCTCGCAAACGAAATGCCCCGCCGGTCCGGCGACATCGCGCGTGATCGCCAGGCACCGTGCCTTATGCCCCAGCGCCGTCACCAGCGCAACAAACGTCGTGCTGAAATGCACGCAGAACGTCACTTTCCCCTTGCGCCCGTGCCCGCCGTTGCGCTGCGACCAGTCCAGTACCGTCCACGGATCCCACGGCGCGTACGCCGGCCCCGAACCGTCGTGCGTCCACTGCTGCGCCACCCACGCGCGCAGCGCCAGCACCTGCTGCCAGGGGTCGCTTTCCTCGCGAACCGACGCCGGCACGATCTCGCGCAGCTCGCGCACGCGCGGGTGTTCCGGATTCTCCAGCACCACGCGCGGCGGCCGATGCTCGCGCAGCGATTCACCGTTGGCGCGCAAGCGAATGACATATTCGCCGCGCAGGGCGTTGTGCGCGCCGAGCCGCTTGTTGCGCCACGTCTGCCCGCGATCGTTGCTGACGTAGCTGCGCGAGGACGCGGCCGTGTTGTCGATCGCGAGCATCCACCCGTTCATCGTCGGGTTGTCCGAGCGCAGCAACACCTCGTTCGCACCTTCGCGCAGCACACCCGCGGGAACGGAAACCGGGCACCACGTCCAGTAGTCCGGCACTTTTTCACCGGTCGGCGCGATCTCCGCGGTGTGCCTGCCGTTGATCTCGACGGTGAGCGGCGCGGCGTTGTCGGGATAGCAGCCGAGCATCAGCCACAGCTCGGCCGGCCCGCGCGCCGCTTCGGCGGGCAGCGTGAACTGCTTCTTCGCCCACCGCCAACGCGTGATCTCCTCGTTGTTGTGAAGCAGCACATTCCCGCGCTCGGTGAAGAACAGTCGTGACATGATGGGTGTTCCTTTCGAGTTGCTTAACAAAATCCTTCCCCCCTTGAGCGCGAAGCAGGGGAGGGGTGAGTGCTTGAACACCGGAAGCGCTGGTTTGCATGGCGCGCCGTCGAACTTCAAGCTTTCACCCTCCCCCTGCCCCTCCCTCAAGGGAGGGGGGGGGGGTTGCGGCTTCCTGTCAGTTGGCCCGGCTGATCCGATACGTCGCGCGCGCCTCGGTGAAAAGCTCCGGATTCAACCGCGTGCCCAACCCCGGCCCGCTCGGGAGCGCCGCGGCCCCGCGTTGAACCTGCACGTTCGGCTCGACCAGGTCATCGTACAACGTCCGGATGTGAGCGCGCACCGTCTCCTGAAATGCGCAGCCCGGCACCGCCGCGTTCACGTGCAACCCCGCGAACAGCGTCAACGGCCCCGTGCAGTCGTGCATCGTCACCGGCACGTTGTACGCCTGCGCCAGGTGCGCCAGCCGCACCGTCTCGGAAATCCCGCCGGCCCACGTCGGATCGATCATCACGTAATCCGCCGCCTTCGCCTCCAGCACCCGCGCGAAGTCCGCCCGGCTCAAAAGCATCTCGCTCGCCGAGATCGGCATGCCCGACTGCCGCCGAAAGTCCGCCAGCGTCTCGATGTTGTCCATCTTCAGAATGTCTTCGAGCCACAGCGGCCGCACGTCGCGCAGCGCCTCGGCGATGCGCAGCGCCGCGGGCAGCATGAAAAATCCGTGCCCGTCCACGAGCAGTTCGATCCGCTCGCCCACCTTCGCGCGAATGTCGCGCAACGGCTTCACCGACGCCTCCAGCTCGTCCAGCGGAATGCGCATCCCGCCGTGGCGATGTGCCGCGCCGTCGAACGGCCAGACCTTCATCGCGCCGAAACCCTCTTCCACCAGTTCCTCCGCCAGCTCGACCGGATGGTGAAACAGGTTGTACGAGTCGGACAGCGGCCCCGGCTCACCGAGCGCCCCGTAGCCCGGCCAACCCTGCACGCCCGGCGCCAGGCGTCCGTAGCGCGGGTTGCCGCAACTGTTGTAAACGGGGATTTCGCTGCGCACCGGCCCGCCGAGCAGGCGATAGATCGGCTGGCCGCACACCTGCCCGAGGATGTCCCACAGCGCCACGTCGAGCGCGGAGATCGCGCGCAGCTCCGCGCCGCGCACGCCGAAGTTCGCCGCGCGCTCGTAGAGAAAGCGCCAATGCGCCTCGATCGCCAGCGCATCCGCCCCGAGCAGGCGGCGCGCCATCCAGTCGTGAATCATCGCCGCCACCGCGTGCGGCGCGTAATACGTTTCGCCGTGGCCGACGTGCCCCCGCTCCGTGTGGATGCGCACCAGCAGCAGCGCCGGCATCAGGTTGTCAGGAATCACCGTCTCGATCGCGGTGATGCGTTCCGCTCCTTCGGGCTGCGGCGTGGCGGGCAGGTAGAAAGCGCCCTCACCGGTCTGCTGGGTCTGCACGGTATCAGCGGAGGTGGACATCGCGGCGGTTCCCGGTCGGATGAGCTTGACATGGGTCAGTCGTGACCAGAAGCCATGTTAACATCTGGCTGCTCGCATCGCCTTCAGGAGAAGGTATGTCAAGGTCTGGGAGCCCATTCGAATGAGCCAGTTTCGTTTTGACGATCTTCAGGGTCGGCTGCTCGTGCTCACCGGCGCGGCGCACGGCATCGGCCGCGAGCTGAGCCGGGGCCTCGCAGGGCAGGGTGTGCGCCTCGTGTTGATAGACCGTGACGAGCCGGCGCTGACGGCCCACGCCGAATCGCTGCGCGGCGAAGGGGCGACGGTCACGGCCGAGGTCTGCGATCTGGCGGACAGCGCGGCACTGGAAGCGCTGCTCGATCGGCTCGCCGGTGAGCACGAAACGATCGACGCGGTGATGCACAACGCGGCGGTCGATCCGCGCATCGCAGTCGAGCAGATGACCGCCGAGCAGTTCCACCGCATCATGGCGATCAACGTCGATCCCGCGCTCGCGCTCGTGCGTGGCCTGCTGAACAACCTGCGCCGCAGCGATGCGCCGCGCGTGTTGCTGGTCGGCTCAATCACGTTCGAGCTCGGCGCGGCGTTGATGAGTGCCTACACCGCGTCCAAGGGCGCGATCGTCGCGCTCACGCGCACGCTCGCGCACGAGCTTGGCTCCGACGACATCACCGTCAACTGCATCGCCCCGGGCGCGATCCAGGTCGAGAAGGAGCAACGGGCGCACGTCGACCGCAGCGCGCGCGATCAGCAGGTGATCGATTGGCAAGCGGTCAAACGCCGGCTTACGCCCGCGGACCTGCTCGGGCTCACTTGCCTGTTGCTCAGCGAAGCGGGCGGCGGCATCAGCGGCCAGGTCATCGGCGTGGACGGCGGGTTCATGCACCCCCTCGCCAGCGCCGCGTTCCAAGGCACGGTGTCGGCCCGCGAGGCGTAAAGGACGGTGCCAGCAAAAAGCGAATCACCACAGAGAGCGCAGAAGACACAGAGAGAAGAGATAAAATTACTGACTTCTGACTTCTGACTTC
>JBMCXL010000244.1:0-5156 GCA_048621015.1 Phycisphaeraceae bacterium | reverse complement strand
GCCGCGGGTGGGGCTGTACCTGTTCGCCGGTGGGATTCTGCTGTCGATGGTGGCGTCGGTGGTGGTGGAGCGGCTCGCGCGGCCGACCATCGCGTCGGCGAGGGAGGCGGACGATGGCCACTGAATGGACACTGCGCGAGAAACGACTGGTCTGGGGCTGCACCGGCGCGCTGGCGGTCACTATTCTCGTGTGCGGCGGCCTGGGCATCGCGGGCTATGGCGAGCTGCGCAAGATCATGAACCACAAGGCGGTCTACGCGGGGCGCGTCGAGTTTTTCGGTGAGGCGGACGGGTGGTTCGGGACGGTCTATGACCGCATGATTCTTTGGGACCCGCACCAGACCCCGCCGACGGGCGCGCCGAGCGTGGAGCTGCACATCGACGGTGGCGTATACGATGCGCGCTCACTCACGCGGGGCGATCTGCGTCGACTCGGCGCGAGCCAGCACACGGCGGGGCAGCTACTCGATCCGCAAGGTCAGCGACTTCAACTGTCCCTGGGCGGGCGCAGGTCATATGTTTTGCTGGAGTCCGGCGCACCGCCGGCGGCGGGCACGGTGGGCGTGACGGCGCAGCCGATCGAGGTTTCGATCGACGGTGGACAGCCGTTCACGTTGCCGATTACGTATGACGATCTGAAGCGCTTCGGCGGACAGCCGGACGACGCATTCTCGTGGCTGCACAATTGAGCGAAGACGCAAACGGTGGGCGCTGCCGATTCGGTGCAGCCTAATCTTCCTGCGCAGCGGATTCGTTCGGAGAATAGAGGAAGCCGCGGCGGTAGAGGCCGCCCATTTCGTCGGGGTCGTTGAGCACGCGCACCGCGATGGTGTTTGTCTCGCCCGGCTCGATCATGTCGGTCACGTCGAAGTCGACCGCGTGGCGGTGGTGCCACCAGAGCAGGTGGTCGCGGTGGCCGACGTACTGGCCGTTCACCCACACCCAGCCTTCGTTGATGATGCCGCCGAGGTAGAGGTTGACCGGCTTTTCCTGCAGGTCGGCGGGGACGTCGACGGTGGTGCGGTACCAGACGTGGCCGTCGGGGTAGTAGCCGCGCTCGTTGATGGGGTCTTCCTGTTGTTCGAGCAGGTAGTAGGTGTCGCGCGTGTCCCAGTCGGCGTCGTCGTGGTCGGTGAGGTACCACTGGCGGATGACGCCCTTGTTGAACGGGTCGCGCTTGAACTTCATCTCCAGCGGCAGGTTGGCGACGAGCGAGCCGGCGGAGCCGGTGGTTTTCGCTTCCATGTCGCGGAAGTGCTCGGCCTTGCCCTTGGCGAAGTAGGCGCGCGTGCGGCGCGCGGGCGAGATGAAGAACGGATAGATGGCGTGCAGTTCCTCCTTGATCTCGACCATGTGCTCGGCGGCCTGCGCGGCGGCGGCCCAGTCCATGCGCCGCTCGGCGTCGTGCATGGCGGCGTACATCTCCAGGTTCTCCGCGATCAGGGCGAACGCCTCGACCCGCTCGCGCTGCGCGTCAGTGGCGTCGGCGGCGAGCGCGGCTTCGACGTGGCGATGAATGTCGTCAGTGAATTGCTTGGTGTAGATGTGATTGACGAGGTAATCCTCGTGGGCCTGCGTCTTGGTGTCGATCAGCGCTTCGGCACAGGCGTCCCACCAGGCGCGCACGTGCGGCGCGGCGTCGGAGCCGAAGAAGGTGGTGTAGAAATCGTCCTTGATCGCATCGACGTCGGCGTCGGCGTCCCAGAGCAGTTTCGCCGTGACGTAGTAGCTGATCCACGTCTGCATGAACGCCTTGCGGCCTTCGCGGCGCAGGCCCTTGATGTCCATCTCGCGATAGATCGGCGCGTTGATCGCCATGTTCTCCGCGTCGCGCTCGGGCACGAACAGGCCGGTGAGGAAGCCGGGGTTGTAGTCGTAGATCATCACGTGCGGCGTCTGGGCGCGCCACTGGCGCAGGATCTCGACGAACTGGCTGCGCCGCCACAGCTCGGTGTCGTTGGGATGCAGCACGTCGGCGGTGATCGGCGCGTGCGTGACGGCGACGTTGTCGGGCAGGTCCACACCCTGCGGCGGCATCTCGCGCAGGGAGTAGGCCATCGTGCCCACCCACGTATCCGGAAACTCGCGCGCGAGACGCGCGGAGAAGCCGAAGTATTCCTCGCTCTGCATCGGCTTGTCGAAATAGCCGTAGCGCGGATAGCGGAAGTTCTGCGACTGCGCCTGGCAATCGTCGCAGTAGCAGTAGGGCGTGCCGTCCGGCGGGCTGATGCCGAAGGCGTCGCCCCAGCCGCCGACGCGGACGTTACGCATCTCCTTTTCGCCGGCGAAGGCTTTTTCGAGGTTGCGCACGGCTTCCTGGTACATCTGCTCGTTGGAGAGGCAGAGCATGGTGTGGCGCGTGGTGCGTCCGCGGTGGCGCTCGCCGGCGCGGTTCATCGCGAAGTATTCGGGGTTCGACTCGAAGTATTCGTCCGGCGGGATGAGGAAGGCGAGGAAGCCGTCGCCGGCGACGGGATAGATGTTGCGCTCGCTGAAGCCGATCTTGGTGGCCCATTGCCCGTAGATCTCGCTTTCTTCGCGCGTGACGGGAATCCAGCCGCCGTGGTTGATGTGGCGCATGGCGAAATCGGGGCGCTCGGTGCGGTCGAGCGTCGGCGCGGTGATGGTCGCGCGCTCGGGCACGACTTCGCCCCACTCGCCGGGGAAGTAGAACCGGCAACCGAGCTCTTCCAGCAGGGCGTAGGCGGCGTAGCGCGTGCCCTTGTAGGGGCCGTCGTTGTTGCCGGCGACGAGCAGGGTGTTGTCATCGAGCGTGCGCAGAACGTAGCCTTCATTCTCGAACGCATCTTCACGGATGGTGGGATCGAAGCCGGCGGGCACCTGCTGACCTTCGGCGGCGGTGGTGTGGCCGACGTGGATGCGATTGGGGCCGACGGCCTCCGCAGGCTTCTTCCCTTCAACCACCAGCGGCAGGGTCGCGCCGCTCATCTTTTCGATGTAGCGCTGGATCGTTTCGGCGGCGGCCTGCGACTTGGGGGCGTCGGCCTGGACGACGATGGCGGCGCGCGGCTGGCCGTCCTCGACCAGCGTCACCGCGGCCGCGGCGGGGGCGAGGCCGAGGGTCAGCACGCTCATCAGGACGAGGGCGATCGTGGATCGAAGGCGCTGGAACTGGGCCATCATGGGTGCTTCCTTTTTCCGCTTTCCGCGCCTTTCTGTGCTTCGAGGCGGCGCGTGGAGGAAATTTCCTCGGTTAAGGAAAAGTTGACATTCTGAAGCGGCCATGATGACGCTGCAAGTGGCGTCAATCAAGGGTGATCTGGCATTTCAGCCAAGGAAAATGGAGTTTCCTTACGGCGCGAGGAAACGCCGCTCCGCGAAGCCGCAAGCGGCGGGAAGCGTGTTCGATTCACTGCGCCCGCGCGACTTCGCGGAGCAGGGCGGCGTGGGTGCGGCGGCCGAGGTGGAAGCGGTCCAGGCCGAGGTGCTCGTTGGGGGAATGGATCTGGTCGCTGTCGAGGCCGAAGCCGATGAGCAGGCTGTCGAGGTTGAGCGCGCGCTTGAAGTCGGCGACGACGGGGATGGTCGCGCCTTCGCGGATGAGCACGGGCTTGTAGCCGACGCTCGTTTCGCACGCGCGGGTGGCGGCCGCGATCCAGGGCGAGTCGGTGGGCACGGCGACGGGGCGCGCCCGGCCGTGCTCGGTGATCTTCCATGCGAGGTCGCCGACGGGTTGCGCTTCGAGCCAGTCGCGGAAGGCGGCGGCGATCTTGTCCGGGTCCTGGTCCGCGGCGAGGCGGAAGCTGACCTTCGCGCCGGCGAAAGATGGAATGACGGTCTTGGCGCCTTCGCCGCCGTAGCCGCCATACAAGCCGTTGACGTCGCAGGCCGGTCGCGACCAGAGTCGTTCGAGCGTGGTGTAGCCCGTTTCGCCGAACGGTTTCTCCAGGCCGATGGATTGGAGGAAGGCGTCCTCGTTGAATTCCAGCTCGGCCCAGCGGGCGCGTTCGTCGCGTGTGAGGGTCTGCACGTCGTCGTAGAAGCCGGGGATGGTGACGCGGTGGTCGTGGTCGAAGAGGCACGCGAGCACTTGCGGGAGGATGATGGCGGGGTTGGGCACCGCGCCGCCGTACATGCCGGAGTGCAGGTCGCGGGACGGGCCGTGGAGCTGGATGTCGAAGTAGAGCAGGCCGCGCAGCGCGTAGGTGATCGCGGGCGTGCGCGCATCCCACATGCGCGTGTCGCTGATGACGACAACGTCGGCGCTGAGGCGCTCGCGGTATTTCTCCAGCGCCGCGGGCAGGTTGACGCTGCCGCACTCCTCCTCGCCTTCGATCAGGACGGTGACGTGACAGGGCAGCTTTTCGCCCGCTTCCCTGTAGGCGCGCAGCGCTTCGAGGAAGCACATGACCTGGCCCTTGTCGTCCGAAGCGCCGCGCGCGTAGAGCCGGCCGTCGCGCACCGTCGGCTCGAACGGCGGCGTGGTCCACTTCTCCAGCGGATCGGGCGGCTGCACGTCGTAATGGCCGTAAAAGAGAACGCGCGGCGCAGCGGGATCGGCGACCTGCGCGTCGGCCGTGGCGGCGTAAACGAGCGGATGGCCGTCGGTCGGCAGCAGCTCGGCGTTGTCGAGGCCGCTCTCGCGCAGGTGCGCGGCGGTCCATTCCGCGGCAGCGCGCACATGCTCGGCATACGCCGGATCGGTGCTCACGCTCGGAATGGCGAGCAGCGCCTTGGCGCGCTCCACGGCAGCGTCACGGTTCTGATCAAGTTGGGTGAGCGGGTCGGTCATGAGTGAGGATCAGGTTTCCAGTTGCACCTGCACGGTGTTGTCAGTGATGCGCACGGGATATTTTTTCACCGGCGGCTCGTCGTGGGGAAAGTCCACGTTGCGGCCGGTCTTGACGTTGTAGGCGTAGCCGTGGAACGGGCAGGTGAGGATGCAGCCGTGCAGGTCGCCCATGCCGATCGGCTGGCCGGCATGGGGGCATTCATCGCGCATGGCGTGCAGTTCGCCCTCGACGTGCGCGACGACGATCGGCTTCTCGCCGGCGGTCGTGCGCACGTGCGTGCCTTCGGGGAAGTTGTCGGCCGGTCCGATGTCGATCCACTTGGCCATGTCGTGTCTCGGTGTGCGGGCAAGCCGCGCGGGTGAGTCCGCGAACCCCGCGGGTCTTCGAGCTTCGGCAGATACC
>JBMCXL010000243.1:0-5162 GCA_048621015.1 Phycisphaeraceae bacterium | reverse complement strand
CCCCCCTCCCTCGAGGGAGGGGGGTTGTGCAGTGTGAGCATCCCTTGAAGTTGATATGCGAGCCGTCGTGCGCTGCGGTCCATCGTGCCTCCTGCACCGGGTGCCCCCGCTCCGCGGGGAAGGGGCCAAGTGGTCCAGTCGCTGACTCGGCCACTGGGCCACTGGGCCACTAGGCCACTCGACCACTTCTCTCCCTACCGCCCTCATCGGCCAGACGCACGCAAAAGGCTTCAACATTTCGCATCGTCTGGCCGAGGCCGGACTTCGCCCGGGCGTCGGCGGTGATGACCTGCTCGAACAGGCGCGCGGCCTGCGCCGGGTCGAAGCGCTGCAGCGCCGCCATGAACGTCCGCTGGCGCGGGCCCCAGATCTTCAGTTGCTTGAGCATCTCCCCCTGCGGCACGCCGGCGCGCCGCATCATCAGCGCGACGTTCAGCTTCCGCACCACGTCGGCCACGAAATACGCCACCAGCACGTCCGGCTGACCGCCGAGGTCGACCAGCTCGTGCAGCTTCGCGAGCATCGGCTCGGCGGAACCGCGCTGGAGTCCTTCGAGCACCGCCTCCTGCATCATGTACGCCTGTTCCTCGCTGCTGCGCCCCACCGCTTCGCGCACGAGCGACACCTCGATGGCCGCGCCCTCCTCCACCATCAGCGCGAGCTTGCCCAGCTCCGTATCGAGCTGGGTCAGATCGGTGCCGAGGCGCTCGACCAGCAGCGCGGCCGCGTCGGGCGCGATCGTGCACTGGTGGGCGCTTGCAGCGCGGTTGGCGAGCCAGCGCTGCGCCTCGGCCGGCGAAGGCTCCTTGCACTGCACCACCGCGCCGACCTTCTCGATTTTCTTGTCGAGATTGCCCTTGTTCCACGTCGTGCTGCGCAGCACCAGCGTCGCGTGATCGACCGGCTCCTCCGCGTAGCGTTCCAGGGCGGCGCGGTGATTCTTGGTGAACTCGTCAGCGTTGTCGACGACCACGAGCTTGTAGGTCTGCATCAGCGAGAAGCTGCGCAGCTCGTCGAGCACGTCGCTGAGCGCGGCGCTTTTGCCGTCGTAGGTGAAGGTTTCCACTTCGCCGTGCGCTTCGTTCAGCGTGGTGAGCAGGGCGTGGAGGCGCAATCGCTTCTGCATCTCGTCGGGGCCGTAGAGGACGGCGATGCGCGTGGCGGCGTCGAGGGCGGGCTTGGACTTGCTGGCGGCGCGCTTCTTGGCCATGGGGGCATGATAGCCCATTGCGTCGACATCCTCTTCCGATGGGAGAGGGGTGTCGGAGCGGTCACATCAGGATCAGCGTGGCGAGGCCGAGGGCGAAGAAGAAGCCGCAGATGTCGGTGATGGTGGTGAGGATGGAGCTGGAGGCCATGGCGGGGTCGAGCTTCAGGCCCTTGAGCAGCAGCGGGACGGTGCCGCCGATGCAGACGGCGATGATGCTGTTGGCCGCCAGCGCCCCGCCGACGATGACGCCGATCCAGACGAACTGGTCGCCGCGCATCACGGTGGCGATCACCGCGAGGATGATGCCCAGGATCAGCCCATTGATAAGTCCCACGCCCACCTCCTTGCCCAGCGTGCGCAGCGCGTCGGCCGGCTTGACCAGGCCCAGCGACAGCTCGCGCATCGACACCGCCACCGCCTGGTTGCCCGAGCAGCCGCTCATGTCCGAAAGGATCGGCAGGAAGATCGCCAGCGCGGTGACCTTCGCGATCGTCGGCTCGAAGAACGCGATCACGCTCACCGACACGAGGTTCAGCAGGATGTTCGGCATCAGGAACACCAGCCGCCGACCCGCGCGCGAAAACAGCGGCATCGTCCGGAACTCTTCGCCGGCGATGATGCCGCCGAAGCGCAGCAGCGCGATGTCCGCCCGGTCACCGCGCGCTTCCTCCACCGCCTCGTGGCGCACCACCCCGACCAGGCGGTCGTCCTCGTCGACCACCGGCACGCCGAAGTAGTCGTGCGTGTCGAAGAACCCCTCCAGCGCGTCGAGGTCATCGTCGGCGCGCACGTGATCGGGGTCGCGGATCATGATCTGGCGCAGCTCCGTGGACGGCCGCGCAAGCACCAGGTCGCGCAAGCGCACCACGCCGCGCAACCGACCTTCCGAATCGATCACGTAGAGATACTGCACGTCGTAGGTCAGATAGCGGTCGGCATTGGCACGGATGTCGTGCAGCACGTCGTCGACGGTCATCGACTCGAAGAACGCCAGGTACTCGGTGACCATCAGCCCGCCGGCGGTGTTGGGCTTGTAGCGCGTCAGCAGGCGCGCATCTTCCGCCTCCTCCGGCGCCATCTGCTCGATGATCGCCTGCGCATCGGACTCGCGGAACTCGCCCAGCACGTCCGCCTGCTCGTCGGACGGCAGTTCGTCGATGATCGCGGCCGCGGCGTCGGGCGGCAGCGTTTCCAGCAGGTCGGCCGCCTGCGCGTGCGCGAGCTGATCCACCACGAACGCCGCCGTCTCGCGCGGCAGCGTCGTCAAGAGCGTCGACCGCTGCTCCGGATCCAGCCGCGACACCGCCCGCGCCAACTCGCCCGAGGCGAGATTGCGCACCAGCATCTCCAGGTGCTCGACGTCCGAGCCCTGAAGCGCCGACTCCAGGTCCGCGGTCGGCTCGCTGACCGACGGCTGCTCGCTCATAAAGCAACTCCCTCTTCTGGTCAGATGAGCGCCCGTGTGGCACGCAGATGAACGCAGATGCGCCGCAGATCAACGCGGATATGGATCATAGAAGATAGCAACAATACGTGTTGCGATAAATTCGCAGGCGGTGAAATCGCCTTGTTGTTCAGCGGGCGATCGTGGATCGCCATGGTCACGCCTGCGAAATAATCGCCATCCGTATAAAAATGAATCCTCATCTGCGTTGATCTGCGGCGCATCTGCGTTCATCTGCGTTCCAACTTCGCCCCCACCCACCATCAGCTTACCGCACCTCCGCGCCCTCCGGCGGCGGCACGACCACCGGCAGGCGGCGCTTGCTCGCCGCGCGCTCGTTGCGCCACGCCAGCCACGCCGGCATCACCGTCCAGCACGCCAGCATCGTCAAACCCACGCCCACCGCGAGCACGAACCCCAGGCTCGCGATCCCGCGATGGCTGGCCAACATCAGCGCGCCGAAACCGATCATCGTCGTCAGGCTTGTCAGCGTCACACCTTTACCCGTGCCCGCGGTCAACCCCGGCGGCTCGTCGTGCGGGGACTGGCGCCAGCGATGCAGGATGTGCACCCCCGCGTCCACCCCGATGCCGAACATCAAGGGCAGCACGATGATGTTCGCCGGGTTGATCGCCACCCCCGCCAGCCACATCACCGCGAACGTCACCGCGAACCCCACCGCCACCGGCACGAGCGCCAGCGCCGCATCACGGAACGAATGGAAATCCACCGCCACGATCACGAACACCGCCAGCAGCGCATACATCCCCGCCCACAGGTACGCCCGCCAGATCAGCTCGCCCGACTCGTGAATCTGCACCACCACGCCCGTCGCCTCGTCGTCCACCGAATACACATCGCGCACGAACGCGCCCAGAAACCGCGGATCGAGCGGATCATCGATCCCCGCCGGCAGGCGCGGATAAATCTCCAGTGCGAACTTGCGCTGCCCATCGATCGCTTCACTGACATACGGCTCAAGCAGGCTCGCCGGCAGGTCCGACAACCGCACCGGCCCCGGCGCCAGCGCCTGCTCAATGCGCTGCGCCACCTCATACCGCCAGCGCTGATAATCCGCGCGCAGCGCTTCGAGCCGCGCGGCGCGCTGGTCGCTTGACAACGCACCCGCCGCCTCCACAAACGCCCCCAGCGACGCGCGCAGCGCTTCCAGTTCCCCCTGCAATTCCGCCGGCGCCCGAAACGCCGCCAGCCCCAGCGCCAACCGCAGCGCCGCCACGCGCTCCAACAACTCCCGATCCCCCCCCGCTGCTTGCGTCTTCGCGCTTCGCCCCGCCTCCACCACGCGCGCCGCCGCCTCCCCCACACGCCCGCGCACCTGTTCCATCATCGCCGCGCGCCGCGCCTCCCCCTCCGGAAACAACCACCCCACGCCCCCCACCGACTCCACCGTCTCCAGCCCCCGGAACCGCTCCGTCAACCGCCGCGCCTCATCGAGATCATCCACGATACTCGTCGCCGCCCACACCGACTGCTCGCCCTGCTCCACGATCCGCCGCTGCCACTCCACGCTGTCCACCCCGCGCGGCATCAGCGCCATCAGGTTGTAATCGAAGCGCATCTGCGTGATCGCTGCCAGCGATGCCAGCGTCACCACCGCCGCCACGATCAACGTCGCGCGCGGCCGGCGCACGAACCCCATCACCCACCGCTCCTCGAACAAATGCACCCGCCGCGCCCCCATCGCCCACACATGCCGATGCCCCGGCTTCACCAACCGCAAAAGGGCCGGATACACACTGCACATCGCGAACAAACACAGAATCACCCCCGCCCCCGCGATCATGCCCATCTCCGCCACGCCACGAAAGTCGGTGAACATCGTCGTCGCGAACGCCGCCGCCGTCGTCACCGCCCCCGTCAAAAGCCCCGGCCCGATCCTTTCAAGCGTCTGCTGCAACGCCGACCTGAACCCCGCACGCGTGTCCGGATACGCATGCCGCACCAGCTCAAACCCCGACGCCAGGTGTATCCCGAATGCAATGCCGAGCCCCAGCAGCAGCACCACGAAAATGACGCTGATCACCTGCAAGTGCCCCACCACCAGCGCCGCGAACCCGAACGTCCACCCGATCCCGATCCCCAGCGCCGCGATCAGCATCATCGGCACGCGAAAACTGTGAAACGCCGTCACCAGTACCAGCGCGATCAACACCACCGCAAGAACCGACGCCCGCGTCGAATCCGCCGTCGCCGCCGCCGTCTCGTCCGCCTCGATTGCCTCGATCCCCGTCAATCCAAATGCCACATCCGGATGCGCCGCGCGTGTCTCCTCCAGCACCGCCCGAATCTCCGCAATCGCCTCCTTGTAAGGACTCAGCGCCCCCGCCTCGCGCCGCGGCGTCACGCGCAGCAAGAAAAACCGCCCGTTCTCCGTGCGCAGATACTGCCACTCCCGCGCCTCCCCTTCCACCAGCTCCCCGATATCCACCGCCCGCTCCGCCGGCGTGCGCAACCGCAACGTGAACGCCTCCATCAACCGCCTGAACC
>JBMCXL010000242.1:0-5172 GCA_048621015.1 Phycisphaeraceae bacterium | reverse complement strand
ACCAGCAGACCGCCGAGCAGGAGGCCCAGCGCCTCGGCCGGCAGGTCCACCAGAGCCTCCAGCAGCAGGGCCAGCAGCAGCCGGGCCAGCAGCCGCAGTTCCAGCAGCGCGAGCAGCAGGAACCGCAGCGGGAGCAGCCCGAAACGCAGCCCGAGCGGGAACAGGAGCAGCCCGAGGGCGAGGTCTACTGATCGGCCATCGGGTCAGTCAGGGGTTCCTTCAGCACCCGGCGGTGGGGTTCAGCCCGCCGCCGGGTTTTCTATTGCGCTTGCTTGGGTTGGCGCCTGCACGCACTTGGCTGGGAAGGTGGGCGTCAGCGCAGCGTTTTGAGATGGACCTGCCAGCGCTTTTCGAGCGCGCGGATGGGGCCGAAGGTCTCGACGAACTCCCGGCGGAGCGCACCCGCGGGGCGCGAGCCGTGAGGCGTGTGGGCGAGGCGGCGCAGGTACGTGGCAAGCTTGTCGCGGTCGTGCAGGTAGAGGAAGCGGAACAGGGCCCATGCCTGGGCGTAGACGGCGTTGAGGCGCTGCGGGTCGCCGGTGGGCGGTCGCGTCATGGTGACGAACTCGTTCAGTGGCACGAGACCGCCGTTTTGCATCGCCGCGCGCAGGTCACTGAGACGGGTCGGGTTGAGCTGGCCGAGGCCGAAGGATTCGTCGGCGTGGTTGGTCTCGAACGCGCAGGCGAGGCCTTCGGAGAGCCAGAACGGGTACATCACGCGGCGCTGCTGCAGGCCGCTGTTGAACGCGAGCTGATGCGCCGCCTCGTGCGTGGTGCTGGCCAGGTTCAGCGGCGGCGAGGCGCTGGCGCGGTTGACCGAATCGCTGGCGGTGTGATCGTCCGAAGCGCTGGCCGGCTCATTGGACCGAGGCTGCTTGCGCTCGGTCGTGTCGTGATCGTGTGCATCGGCCGGCGCGGTGCGTTCCTGCGCCTGGCGCGGCTGGGCATCGTAGAGCGCCATGCGATTGGTTCGGCTCGAGTAGTAGCCGCCGGACCAGGACATGTCGAGCCAGTCCACCTGCTGCGCATAGCGCGAGAAGTCGTTGCGGTCGGCGAACAGCACACAAACCAGCGGCTTCGTGGGCGAGTTCAGCGATGCGAACGAGTCGAACGCGTCATAGAAGCGTTCATGCGTCTGTTCCAGCAACCGGGCGCGCAACCGGGCGCGGCGCGCATCGGTGTCGTGCACAATCACGAAGTGATCGGTCGTTTCCAGTTGAAAGCGACTCCCCTGGAAGTGCGTGTCCAACACCTGCTGCGTCCAGCGCACGTTCTGCGCGCGACGCAATGCTTCGCGCGCCTGCGCATCGTCGGCTTCGGATGCAGACTCGGCGAGCGCTGCACTCGTCAGCAGAAGCATCCCCGCCAGCACAATCAGTAAATGCCTGATACTCATCTAAGCCGGTACAGGATATCGACAGGAGGCGCAGAACACCACCCTTTTTTGAGGGAGAGCAGCGCCCACTGGTGGGGGATGCCCCCAGAAAAGCGCGCGCTGGTTCAACGACGATCAAAGATGAAATGGCATCGATTCCCACCGCGCGCTTTGCGTTGGCGTGTTGCAGGATGGGAATAGGGGTGTTGTGGGGGACGTCGCCCAGTTTGCGCGTGAAGCGACGCGCGGATGAACCACGTTTGCGCACCGCCGCGATGCCGGTCCGTCGCTCATCACGTGGGTGCGCCTGAAGTGTGAACGCATCGCGCCGGGCGCCGTCGTCGCGTTCATTGACGGCGATGCGTTGCGAAATCTTGCCGGTGGCGCGGGTGGCCGTGCTGCGCCCAGCCTTCGAGCAGGTCTGATGCCGCGTCGTGGTAAAGCATGCGCAGCGTCGGTTCGTCCAGGCCCGCGCCGCGCAGCGTGGCGGTGCTTTGCTCTGGCAGCGATGGATCGACCATCGAGAGGTCGGGGTCCACGATCGGGCTCGGGCCGTCGTAGCGCGTCTCCATCAGCGTGCGCAGCGCCCAGTATCGGCTCGCATACAGCTCGAAGCCGACCGCATCGCCAAGCTCTTCGCTCGGCGCGAGGTTCTCGTCGCTGGCGACGATGTCGCTGCCGAACAGCACGCGCCCCGGGTTGCGGCGCACGAAGTCGGCGAAGGCGTCGGGGTGCTTGCTCAACTCGCGCACCATCCACTTGGTCGCGGACGTGTCCAGGTAAAGCTGCGGGTAATCGTCCAGCAGTTGCTGCAGGTGCTCGAGATCCTCCGGATGGCCGGCCATGTGCGCCGCCAGCCAGGGCACATCGCCGAACGCATCGAGCGCGCGGCGCAGCGCGTCGTAATGCTCCGGCTTGGTGCCGTACTGGCTCGCCTCGCTGTACCTGGTCGCGAACCAGGTGTCGGGGTCGGCCACGTGGGTCATGAACATCATGCCCAGCGAGCGCGCAAGGCGCATCTGCTCGAAGCGGTGCGCCGAATCGAGGCGCAGCGCGTCGGCGTCGAAGTCGCGCCCGCGCGGCGCCGCCCAGAACTTGCAGACTTTCACGCCCCTGGCGGCGAACGCCTCGATGCGCTTCAGCCAGTCGGTGGTGAAGGTGCCCGGCTCGTCGCGCGCGGCGTAGTTGGGCACGGCGATGAACTGGATTCGGTCACCAAAGGCGTCGCGCAGGGCGTCGACCTGTTCGAGCGGCGACATGGACCAGACCTTGTCGATGCCATAGGCGTCGGCGGCCTCGAAGTAGGCGCGGGCGGCGGGGAGGGTGGTCAAGTGGGTGTGCACATCGTGGATCGGACCGGCGTAGGGAAAAGCCCGCGCTTCGGCGCGGTAGTCCAGGCCGAGGCGATTGGCGTCATGGCGGGGGCGCCGGCCGGCGGTGGTGCTGTGCATGGTGGCGGGGCTCGTCGGCTGGGGGTGGAAGATTTTCGTGTCCGGTTCGCGCCGCTGCGGTGGTTACTCTAACCCACCGTACAGGCCGCGCCAGCGATGCGAGCGCAATCTTTACGCGCGTGGGGGCGTGCGAACCGAAAAGTTGCAATATTCATGGGACGATAGACATTTATCATAGGGGCGATTCGGAGCGGTGTCCGGGCCCGTCGCCATGTGTTCACCGGGGTGATTCGCAAGCAAGCCATAAGGATCGTTGCTGTGAGTGTCGCTGGTCGTGACGCCACATCGGAGTCGGTTGTCGTCAGTCCGGCCGCGCGCGGCGGGCGGGAGGCGACCTCCGCGCCGCGGCCGGGGGGGGCGATCCGGCTGGTGGCGATCGACCTGGATGGCACGCTGCTCCGCACTGACAAGCGGTTGAGCGTGCGCTGCGCGGAGGCGATCGCGGAAGCGGCGCGGCGCGGCGTGCGCGTGGTGCTGGCCTCGGCGCGGCCGCCGCGCTCGGTGAGCGAGGTGCATCGCCGGCTGGGCCTGGACACGGTGCAGGTCAACTACAACGGGGCGCTGATCCACGACCTGCCGCGCTACCGCCACATTTACCACTGCCCGCTGCCGGCGCGCCTGGCGCTGCGCATCGCGCGGCTGGCGCGGCGCGTCGATCCGGAGGTGCTCATCAGCGCCGAAATCCTGGACCGCTGGTACACCGACCGCGTGGACGAGGCGCTGGCGACCGAAACGAGCAAGCGGCAGCAGCCGGACCACCTCGGCCCGATCGAAGGTTTTCTGAACGTGCCGGTGACCAAGCTGATGTTGCTGGGTCCGCCCCATCGCCTGGGCGCGGTGCACGGGGCGGTGCGGCGGCGCTTCGGGCGCAAGGTGGGGCTGCTGGTGAGCGATCGGCACCTGCTTCAGGTCGTCAACCGCCGCGTGGACAAGGCGGGCGCGCTGGCGCGCGTCGCGCACGGGTACGGCACCGACCGGGCGCAGGTGATGGCGATCGGCGACGCGCCCAACGACGTGGGCATGCTGCGCTGGGCGGGCTTCGGCGTGGCGATGCAGAACGGCTGGGCTCTGGCGCGCGAGGCGGCGGACTGCGTCGTGCCCTCCAATGATGATGACGGCGTGGCGCACGCGATCGAGCGGTACGTGCTGTGAACGCGCGCGAAAAAGCCGCGGGCTGAACCCGCGGCTTTCCAGCGCGACAGAGTCGCGTCGCTTCATTTGTCTTCTGCTCTCCTGCTCTCCTGTCTTCTTGTTACTTCACTTCGATGCGGCGCGGCTTGACCTCCTCGCGCTTGGGCAGGGTCAGTGTCAGCACACCTTCTTCGAGGTGGGCGTCGATGTTGCCCTCGTCCACCGGCGTCGGCAGCCGGAAGCTGCGCGAGACACGCGTGAACCGGCGCTCGGTCAGGTGTTCTTCACCCTGGCGCTCTTCCTGCTTGCGCGACGCGTTGATGGTGAGGATGCCCTGCTCCATCGTCACCTCGATCTCGTCCTTCTTGAACCCGGGCAGCTCCGCCTCGACATACACGTGGTTGTCATCCTCGCGGATGTCCACGGGATAGGCAGCGGTCAACTGCCCGCCGTTGCCGCCTCGCCAGGCCCACGGCCAGTCCGCAAGGCGGTCGAACTCGCGCTGCATCAGATCAAACGGTGTCTCACCACGGCGGGTCGTCGGAAGCATGGCTGAAACCTCCTTTCGGTTACGTTGTGCTTGCGACTGTTCGCACGTCTCGTCTGCCGGACATGGATGCAAGCGGTGTGCCAGTGAGGCGCGGCCGCCTGGGGCCGCTGGCGGGTCGGTCTGTGCGGGTTGCAACGGCCGGCGATTGCCACTTTGACAGGTCGCCTTCCTGGGGGCGCAACCTTGGCAACAGCGCGCAACCGGCAGGCCCGCGCGCCCCGCCCCACCCCTGTTTTTGAAAAACCCCCACCGTCCCGCAACAATAGCTGAATCATGACTGTCCGAGCCGCCATCATCGGGCCCACCGGCTACGCGGGTTTCCACCTGATCGACCTGCTGCTGCGCCACCCCGGCGCGGAGCTGACCTACCTGGCCAGCCACCGCGACGTGCTGCCGGACATGCGCGAGGAGTTTCCCAAGCTGCTCGGCCGGCTGACCGACGAGCAGGCGGTGTGCCAGCCGATCGATCCCGCGGCGATCGCCGAGGCGGCGGACGTGGTCTTCCTGGCGCTGCCGCACCGCGCGGCGATGGCGCAGGTGCCGGCGCTGCTCGAAGCGGGCCTGGCGGTGGTCGATCTCTCGGCCGACTATCGCCTCGCCGACGCCAACGTCTACGAGCGCGTCTACGGCAATCGGCACGAGGACACCGACAACCTGGCGCAAGC
>JBMCXL010000241.1:0-5234 GCA_048621015.1 Phycisphaeraceae bacterium | reverse complement strand
GGAGGTGCCATGAACCGCCAGCAAGCATCGTCGATCCTCGACATCGAGCAGCAGGGGGCTTACTGCTACACGTACAGCGATCGTCACGCGCCGATCGCGCGCGTGCAGCCCGGCCAGCGCGTGCGCATCCATTGCGTGGACTGCTTCGAGAATCGGTTGACCGACGAGTCGATGCGCCTCGGCGACGTGGCGCGCTTTCCCTACACCAACCCGCAGACCGGGCCGGTGTATGTCGAGGGCGCGACTCCGGGCGATACGCTGGCGGTGCACATCGAGGCCATCGAGCTGACGCGCGACTGGGCGGTGACGTGCCTGGTGCCGGGCTTCGGGCTGCTGACCGCGACCGCGGCGACGCGCATGCTGCACGCGCCGCTGGAGCAGAAGGTGCGCAAGCTGCCGGTGCGTGACGGCCGCGTGTGGTTCGGCGATTTCAGCCGACCCGTCGCACCGTTCCTCGGCACGCTCGGCACGGCGCCGGAGCTGGAAGCGATCAACACGCTCACGCCCTGGTCCTACGGCGGCAACATGGACTGCCCCGAAACGTGCGCCGGCAACACGGTGCACCTGCCGGTGAACGTCGAGGGCGCGCTGTTTTTCTGCGGCGACGGTCACGCGGCGCAGGGCGACGGCGAGATCGGCGGCGTCGCGTGCGAGATTCCGGTGAACGTGACCTGCCGTTTCGAGGTGATCAAGGATCAGGCGATCCGGTGGCCGCGCATCACCAACGACGAATATCTCATGACCGTCGGCTGCGCGCGGCCGCTGGAGGACGCGACGCGCATCGCGTGCGCCGAGCTGGTCGAGTGGGTCGCCGGCGAGAAGCACATGGACGCGGAGGAAGCGCTGCTCTGGCTGTCGCAGGTGATCGAGCTGCGCGTGGGCAACGTGGTCGACCCGAATTACGCGGTGGTGGCGAAGGTGCATCGCCGGTATGTTGAGGGATAGTGGTCGTCTTTTGTGCAGGTTTTGCGCTAAAGACCTCTATCAAAACCCCTCCCCCTTGAGGGGGAGGCAGGGAGGGGGTGAGTGCTTGAAGATCAGAAGTGCTGGTTTTGTCGTTGCGCTGTCGAACTTCGAGCCCTCACCCTCCCCTAACCCCTCCCTCAAGGGAGGGGGATTTGTTAGAGCCCGTAAGCCGCAAGCGGCGTTATACGTGGCGTCCGTTGTCGAGCAGGACGAGGTTGTCGCGGTGGATGACCTCGGCGTAGGCGGGGCGGCCGAGGATTTTCTCGAACTGGTTTGATTTTTTGCCCTGGATGCGGCGGATTTCGTCGCTGGCGTAGTTGCTGAGGCCGCGGGCGATTTCGTGGCCGGCTTCGTCGCGCACGAGCAGGACGTCGCCGCGCTCGAACCGGCCGGTGACGTCGGTGATGCCGGTGGCGAGCAGGCTTTTGCCGCGGCTGCGCAGGGCGGTGGCGGCGCCGTCGTCGACGGTGAGCGTGCCGGCGGGGCGCTTGGTCAGGCCGATCCAGCGTTGGCGGCTGTCGAGCTTGCGCTGGGCGGGGCGGAAGAGGGTGCCGATCGTTTCGCCGGCGAGGAGGCGCGGCAGGATGTCGCGCGTGCGGCCGTGGGCGATGACGGCGAGCTCGCCCGCTTCGGTGACGATGCGCGCGGCTTCGAGCTTCGACGCCATGCCGCCGCTGCCCCAGTGCGTGTGCTCGCGGCGCACCAGCGCGAGCTGGGACATGACATCGTCGACGCGGGCGATGACGTTGCCCGCTTCATCGAGCAAGCCATCAACAACGGTAAGCAGGATGAGCGCATCGGCGCGGATGGCGTTGCAGGTCAGCGCGGCGAGTGTGTCGTTGTCGCCGAAGCGGATTTCCTCGACGGCGACGGTGTCGTTCTCGTTGATGATGGGGATGCAGTCGATCTGGTGCAGGTGGTTGATGCAGTTGCGGATGTTGAGGAAACGCTGGCGGTCGTCGAAGTCGCTGCGCGTGAGCAGGATCTGGCCGACTTCGAGGTTGTGCCTGGCAAAAGCGCGGTGCATCTGGTCCATGAGGCGGCGCTGGCCGACGGCGGCGACGGCTTGCGCCTCGGCGACGTCGGTGGGCCGGCGGTGCAGGCCCAGTTCGGCGCAGCCGGCGCCGATGGCGCCGCTGGCGACGAGGGTGATCTCGTGGTCTTGGGCGCGCAGCGCGGCGACCTGGCGGGCGATGGTGGCGATGTAGCGCGCATCGAGGCCGGGGTTCTCGGGATCGCGGCGCGTGAGCAGTTGCGTGCCCATCTTGACGACGAGGCGACGCGCGGCGGTGAGGCGGGGTTGTGGCGTGGGGGCGGACATCGTGAGGGGTATGGTAGCGATGGCGGGGAGATAGGGGCCAAGGGGTCAAGGGGCCGAGTGATCGGAACCGGCGGCTTCGCCGCCGTCTGTCTTTTCACTCGGCCCCTCGACCCCTTGGCCCCTCGGCCCCTTTCTTTTCCGCCAGCAATTCCATCAGCAGCTCCGCATGGCGGTCGGTCGCGCCCTGTCGTCGGCGGATCACCGCGCGGCCGGCCTCGGCGAGGGCGTAGGCGGTCTCGGCGTCGTCCAGCAGCTCGGCGACAACGGGGCCGGGCGTGTCGGTCACACGGATGCCGCCGGCGCCGCGCATGGCGGCGACGACGTCGTGGAAGTTGGCATGATCCGGGCCGATGATCGTCGGGCAGCCGAGGGCGATGGGGTCGATCGGATCGGAGCCGCCCCAGCCGTTGAAGCTGCGGCCGACGATGGCGACGTTGGCCAGCGCGTACGCCTTGCGCAGCTCGCCCATGGTGTCCAGCAGCAGCACGCGGCGTTCATACGGCGAGCCGGGGTGCGAGGGCGTGCCATCATCGGGATGCTCGGATCGGCGGACAGCGTGGGGCGCGAGTTGGGCGACTTCGTCGAAGCGCTCGGGCTTGCGCGGCACGAGCAGCAGTTGCGTGCCTTCGGGCCAGGTGGGCAGCAGGTCGATGAGCATCTGCTCTTCGCCGTCGCCCGTGGAGCCGGCGACGACGACGGGGCGCGACGGGTCGATGCCCATGGCACGGGCGAGCGCGTCGCTGCCGGGCACGTCGTCGGCCAGCTCGGCGGTGTCCCACTTCATCGTGTCGAGCACGCGGATGCGCTCGATGGGCGTGCCCAGCGCTTCGAAGCGCGAGGCATAAGTGGGCGATTGCACGGCCGCGACGGTGACGCCGGCGAAAGTGGGGCGCACCAGTGGCGTGAAGCGCCGGTAGTTGCGGAAGCTGCGATCGCTCAGTCGGCCGTTGATGACGCAGACGGGGATGTCGCGCTTCGCGCACTGGGCGACGAAGTTGGGCCAGAGCTCCAGCTCGGTGAGCGCGACGACGTCGGGCTGGACGCGGTCGAGGAAGCGGCGGACGCAGGGCGTGAAGTCCAGCGGATAGCGGACGACGGTGTGATGGTTGGCGTAGAGCTCGGTGGCGCGGGCGTGGCCGGTGTCGGTGGTGGTGCTGATGACCAGTCGCGGCGCGTCGTCGCGGCCGGCGAGATGCTGGACGAGCAGGCGGATGGCGTTGACCTCGCCGACGCTGACGGCATGGAGGAGGATGGTGGGGGCGCGCTCGGCTTCGCCGTTGTGCAGCGCGGGGCCGCGGCCGAGGCGGCCGGACCAGTCGGTGCGCCACTTGCCGGTGCGCAGCATGCGATAGCCGAGCACGGGCGCGGCGGCGAGGCCGGCGATCGAATAGGCGATGTCGTAACGCAGGGGCATCGGGGGATATTGTAGGGGCTGGGTGTGATGCGCGGGAGAATCCGGACCTGCGCTCCCTTCGGTCGCTGCGGTCCGGCGTGTGACGCCTCGTTCACGCCGGACCGCAGCGAGTCTGCGAGCGCAGGTCCGGATCGCGTACAATCCCCCGACCATGCCTGACAAATTGCCTGACAAGTTCTACATCACCACGCCGATCTACTACGTCAACGATCGGCCGCACATCGGCCACGTCTACACGACGACCGTCGCCGACGTGTTCGCGCGCTACCACCGCCTGCGCGGGGACGAGACGTTTTTCCTCACCGGCACCGACGAGCACGCCGCCAAGGTCGTCGACGCCGCCGCCGAGCGCGACCTGTCGCCGCAGCAGTGGGCCGACCGCAACGCCGACGCTTTCAAGCAGACGTTCACCCGCCTCGGCATGACCCACGACGATTTCATCCGCACCAGCGAGCCGCGCCACACCGAGCGCGTCCAGCGGTACGTCAAGGCGCTGATGGACGCCGGCGAAATCTACCTCGGCGAGTACGAAGGCTGGTACGACCCCGGCCAGGAGGAGTACGTCCCCGAGAGCAAGGCGAAGGAGACGAACTACAAAAGCGCTATCAACGGCCGCGAGCTGGTGCGCCGCAAGGAGCACAACTATTTCTTTCGGCTCAGCGCGTACGCCGACGAGCTGCTGCGCCTCTTGGAGTCCGGCGAATTCAGCGTGCAGCCCGAGGCGCGCAGGAACGAGGTGATCGCGCGCATCCGCGAAGGGCTCAACGATGTGCCCATCTCGCGCTCGACCACCGCCGACCGCGTCGAGTGGGGCATCAAGGTGCCCGGCGACGAGACGCACACGATCTACGTCTGGATCGACGCGCTGTTCAACTACCTGACCACCGTGGACACCGACGACCGCCGGCACTACTGGCCCGCCGACATCCACTTCATCGCCAAGGACATCCTCTGGTTCCACGCGGTGATCTGGCCGGCGGTGCTGACCGCGCTGCAGCGCTGCGAAGGCTACGACTGGGTCAAGCTGCCCACGCTCGTCTACGCCCACTCGTTCTGGATCGCCGAGGGCCAGAAGATGAGCAAGAGCCTCGGCAACTTCATCGACCTGGAAAGAATCGACGGCTACGTCGAAACCTTCGGCCTCGACGCGCTGCGCTACTTCCTCGCCAGCAACGGCCCCATGGGCACCAACGACAGCGACTTCGCCGAGGCGAAGTTCATCGACGTCTACAACAGCGACCTGGCGAACACCGTCGGCAACTGCTTCAACCGCATTGTGAACATGACAAACCGGTACTTCGATGGGGAAGTGTGTGGGGAGGATAAAACACTAAATGAAACATCAGCACACAGCACACTGAAACAAAGTTGTGAAATATCAATACCCGGTTATCATGATTGGTTCCACACATGTCACTTGGATGAAGCAGTAGCGTCTGCGATCGATCTTATTAGAGAGATTGACGCTTACATTGAACGCACCCAACCCTTCAAGCTTGCGAAGGATGAAAGCAGGCTGCCCGAGGTCGGCAC
>JBMCXL010000240.1:0-5315 GCA_048621015.1 Phycisphaeraceae bacterium | reverse complement strand
CTGCAGGCGCGAGCGGTCCAGCGATGTGAACCACGCCTGGCCCGCCTCGATCCACTGGGCGCGCCGCTCGTTCAGCTTGCGCGGATCTTCCACCTCGATCGTTTCGAGCATCGCATCGAATGTCGCCAGCGCGCGGGCCTGGTCGTCGGCGTCGGCTTGAAGCTCGAAACGCACCACGGTGTACGGATCGATCTTCATGAACACCTGCGCGAGAATCCACGCGGGCCGATCCTTGGGGAGCACCTTGAACACGATGCGCGCGGCCGGGCGGCCGACGACTTCCGTCAACTCATCCTCGAGCAGCCGGGCATTCGGATTGGCGAACGCGACCTGGCGCAGCGCCCACGACTTGACGTTCTCCAGCTTCACTTCGCTGTCATTGCGGCGAATGAACGGCGATTCCGGCTCCGGTCGATCGTTCTGCGTCTCCGGCTCGTGCTGGTCGAGGGTGTTCTCAATATCGACGCGGATGTTGAGCGTCTCGCCCACGATGAAGCGCACCAGCCCGCCGGAGTTGGGCCGCTCCACGGGCCTGGCTTCCGCCGGCGGTTGCAGCGACAAGCCATACGCCTGCTCCGACCAGCGATGCTCCGCGAGCGGCATCGCTTCATCCTGGGCCACCGCCGGCGCGGCGAATGACAGGGCGAAGGCAAGCACGAAACCGTGGCACGCGATCGGCAGGGCGATGCGGTTCATTCAAAAGTCTCCTCGGGCGCGGCGGAGCGCTCAATGTGGCGCAGCAGTTGCCAGGTCTCGCTGATGGCGGCTTGTGCGTCGATGTCCGCCGGCACGCGATCGGTCAGGTGGATCGACCAGTATCGGCGGCCGTCGAGCGTGAGCGCGGCGAGCATGTGCACGCGCAGGGTGTGACCCGCGTCGGCCGGTTGGGGCACGCTGATCCACTCGGCGAGTTGCAGGTTGTTCGGCGATTGCCGCATGTCGTACAGGCCGGGCGGTGCGCGGAGGCCGAACGTCTCGTCCAGCAGGCGGGCGCGCACTTGCGCCGGCGCGGCGGCGCGATCGGTCATGAGCGTGGTGAGCGTGAGCGTGCGGCGCGGGGCGTCGGGATCGCTGAAGGTGACGGCCGATCCGGCGGACTGGCGCGACCATTGCGCGGGCACCTCGAATGTCAGGCCGTTCAGCGACACGCGCTGCATCGCGAACGCGGGCGCGCGTGTGGCCGCCTGTCCGGCGCGGCCGACCAGCGCGGCCAGGCCGAGCGATGCGAGGAACACCGCGGCCATCAACAGGGTCGCCGCGATGCGCTGGCGCTGCGGCGACTGAATGCGGGCTTGGCGCGGCATGGCTGGATCGTATGGCGGGTGGTGGTGGGGTGTAAAGATTCCGGGTGCGTGTGGGGGACTGCCTGTGCAAGCCGCGCGGGTGAGTCGGCCAGCCCCGCGGGTCGCTGGGATGGCGGAGACCCGCGGGGTTCGCAGGCTCACCCGCGCGGCTTGGGTTGGGCGTCAGACGCGGTTGTTGGTCGGCAGGCCGATCAGCTCGCGGATGGCGGGGTGCTGGTGCAGCTCGGGGTTGGGCAGGTTGATCAGCTCGTGGGGATGCTCGCGGATGCGCTCGGCGAGGCGGTCGGGCCAGGCGCGGCGGAGGGCGCCGAGGAAGCGCGGCGGGCCGAAGACGGTCAGCCGATCGATCCCGCGATGGTGGAGCTGCTTTTCGATCCAGTCGGCGAGGGTCTGGGCGAACCGGCGGCGGTCCTCCTCCTTCTCGTGACCCTCGGCGGCGTGGGTGTGGCCGTTCTTGGCCTTGAGCGGGGAAGGGCGGCCGTGCTCGTGGCCGGCCCACTCGAACTGGAGCGTCTCGACCTGCTTGATGTGTGGTCGGCCCATCTCGGTCGGGCCGCAGTGAAGCAGTTTCGCGCGGGTCTCATCGGCGAGCACCGCCCAGCACCATCGAGCCTTGGCCATGATGGGTCGTCTCCTGCATCGGGGACCCCTTCATGATGATCGAATGCTGGATGGGCCGGGTCAATAGTGGGTGGGTGGAAGTTGTGCGGGAAGGGGGGCGAGGGTTCGGGGTGCAGGGTTCGGGGTTCGGGGTGGGTGTTCGGGCGGTGGGGCGGAGGTGGAGCGGTGTGGGTGTTCGCGCAGCGCGACATGCGCGTGCCCGAACCCCGAACCCTGAACCCCGAACCCCCCGCTGCATCACTGCGCGGTGGCGAGCTCTTCGATGGCCACTTCCTTGCCGCCCTGTTCGGCGGACTGGTAGATGCCGTCGAGCATCTGCTGGACCATGAGGCCGTGCTCGGCGGGGCAGAGCGAGGGCGTGTCGTGGAGGACGTGGTCGACGAAGTTGCGCAGCTTCTTGTGGAACAGGTCGGGGTGGGGATCGAGATAGCCGGGGCTGATGTTGACCATGTGGCCGGCTTCGTCGGTGTAGACGGCGGGCTCTTCGAAGTTGCAGCCGCCTTTCTCGCCCATGAGCTGGAAGTTCATCGTGCTGCGCGGGCCGATGTGGCCGGCGAACATCGACTCGACGTGCACCACCGCGCCGTTGTCGAAGCGGATGTGGCCCACGGCCAGGTCCTCGACGGTGTAGCTCTTGTAGTCCCAGCCGGCCCACTGCGAGACGATCTCGTTCGAGGGCTTGTTGCCCAGGTACGTGAACGTCTGGCCCATCGCGGCGACGGGGCGCGGCGAACCCATGACGTAGTGGCACTGCTCGAGCATGTGCACGCCGATGTCGATCAGCGGGCCGCCGCCCTGCAGGTCGCGCCGGCCGAACACGCCCCAGTTGGGGATGCCGCGCCGGCGCAGCGCCTGCACGCGGCCGAACAGGATCTTGCCGAAGCGATCTTCCTCGGCGCAGCGCTTGAGAAACTCCGTCTTCGGATGCATGCGCCACTGGAAGCCGATGACGAGCTTGCGGTCGTGCGCCTTGGCGGTGTCGATCATCTCGCGCGCTTCGACGGCGGTCATCGCCATCGGCTTCTCGACGATGACATGCGCGCCGGCTTTGAGCGAAGCGATCGCGTTGGGCGCGTGCAGACCGTTGGGCGTGCAGACATCGACCGCGTCGGGCTGAATCTTTTCGAGCATCTGCTCGTAATCGGTGAAAAGATTTTCGCGCGGGATGTTGTACTCCTCCGCGCGCTGCTGCATGACCTGCTCGTTGATGTCGGCCAGGGCGACGAGCTCGACGTCGTCCATCGTGGCCAGCGCCTTGAGGTGCGCCCCGGCGATGCCGCCGGCGCCGATGAACGCGACGCGCAGCTTGGACTTGGACGATCCGGACGAACGAGCGGACGAGCGGGCGGCAGCCATGGGCGGGACTTCCTTTTGCTTGTTGCTTGGCGGGGGTTGGGTGTTCTTGCGGGTTGCGGTCGCCGCGCGGGCGACGGATGCAGACCGGCCATTATCGCGGTTGTGGAGGTGGTCGCAAATCGCGGGCACCGTGCGACGCCGGCGCAGCCGGCATGGGCTCCCTCTCCCCCTGGGAGAGGGTTGGGGAGAGGGGATCGGCAGCAACCATGCGTCCCTCTCGCGCAGCGCACGCCCGGTCGACGGCGCTCCCCTCGCCCGCCTCATTGACCGTTCTCCTGTGCATGTCGCACCGCCTGCTCGGCACCCTCTCCCGGGGGGAGAGGGTTTGGGGCCGCGCCAGCACATCTGGACAATCCGCGCCGATTGCGGTTCAATGGCGCACGGGCGAGCCCGCCCACGGGGCCGGTTCGTTGGCGGCGCGTCCGTGTCGCCAGCCGGCCCGCCCTGACTGGACGTGACCAGCGACCGGTGCCGGCAACTCGATCCTCCGGGCGGCCTTACGCCGCGCCCGGCTGGCCGGCGAACCGGCGATTGGAGGCGGACCGCAACCGTGATCTTCCAACTGGCCGAGCCGCAACCGCCCCAACCCCCTGAGCCGCCCGATGTGGAAGTCGGCGAGGAGTCCGATGCCGCGCTGGTCGCGCTGCTGCCCTGGGTCATCTCCTTCCTGCTGCACGTGGGCATCGTCGTGCTCGCGCTGTTCGCGCTGTGGTCGACCGTGCGCCAGACCGACGAGGAGGAGATCATTATCCCGATGGTCGAGCTGAGCGAGACGCCCGGCGCGCCGCTGCAGATGACCACCGAGCAGCAGGTGCGCGAGCAGGCCGAGACCCAGACCCGCGAGATCGTCGAGCAGCAGACCCAGAGCGAATCCAGCCAGTCCGCCCTCGAAGCCACCGCCGACGAGAGCAGCGAGCTGGTCGGCCTCAGCGGCGGCGCCAGCGGCAGCTCCTCCAACCCCTTCGACACCAGCGTCGCCAGCGGCGCCGAGTTCCGCGTCCAGTTCATGGGCAATCGCGGCGGCAACGCGCGCAAGATCGCCTTCGTCATCGACGCCACCGGCTCGCTCATCGACACCCTGCCGTTCGTCGTCAACGAGCTGAAGAAAACCATCAATAACCTCAGCGAACGACAGCAGTTCACCGTCATCTTCTACAACGACGACCCCGTGCTCGAAGTGCCCACCCCCAACCGCGGGTTCAAGCGCGCCACCGGCGAGAACAAGCAGAACGTCATCGACTGGATCGACCAGAACGTCATCCCGCGCGGCAGCACCACCCCGATCCCCGCGATCGAGCAGGCGCTGCGCTATCAGCCCGACCTGATCTTCATGCTCTCGGACGAGATCGAAGGCTCGGGACGATACGAGGTCGATCGGCGCCGGCTGCTTGAGGAGATCGCGCAGGCCAACACCGCCGGCACCAAGATCTGCACCATCCAGTTCCTCTACCGCAGTGACCTGTCCACCCGGCTGGGCATCCCCGAGGTCATGGAGCTGATCGCCGACCAGAGCGGCGGCACGTACAAGTTCGTCGACAGCCAGGAGACCGGCCGCACGATCCACCGCCTGCCGTAATACAACCGTGCGGAGAAGAAGACAGGAGAGCGGGAGAGCGGGAGAACAGAATATGAAGCGACGCGACTTGTCGCGTTCTTCCCGGCGCAGGCCACGACAAAACGAGGACCAACCATGCAAGCGCAAACCAGCAAACGCGGCACGATGACGACGCCCATTCGGCTTGCGCTGGCCACGCTGCTGGCACTGGCGCCCCTTTCCGCCGCCCATGCCGACAGCGTGCGCATCTCCGGCCTGTGGATCGACAACGTCACGATCGAGAGCGTCGTGGACGGCCAGATCGCCTTTCGCCCCTCGGGCGGCTCGCTGGTGGAGCAGCCGCTGAGCAAGCTGGAGGGCATCAAGCTCGACCGCGTGCCGCAGTTCGCCGAGGCCGAGCAGGCGCTGGAGAACGACGAGCCCGCCGAGGCGGCGGCGAAGCTGCGCGCCGCGATCGAAGAAGCGCGTCAGCCGTGGGC
>JBMCXL010000239.1:0-5316 GCA_048621015.1 Phycisphaeraceae bacterium | reverse complement strand
ACCCCTCCCTCAAGGGAGGGGGGTTGAGACGGGGCCGCTACGATTGGATTGAGCGTGCGCCAGCACGCAGATGAACGCCGATGTCTCGCCGATAAACGCAGACGTCGATCAGATGATAAAGAACATGAAATCATCCGTGTTCATCTGCGGGCTATCCGCGTTCATCCGCGTTCGATTCAGCCGCCCATTGAAAGGGAGGCGCTGACTGCCGGTGCGCATTGGTCCGTTACGTTCTCAAATGCGCTTGATGATGAGCGTGTCGTTCTGGCCGCCGAAGCCGAAGCTGTTGGAGAGGGCGACGTTCACTCCCGCGTCGCGCGCTTCGTTGGGCACGTTGTCCATGCCGCAGGCGGGGTCGGGCGTGTTGAGGTTGATGGTCGGCGGCAGCTTCTGATCGCGCAGGGCGAGCACGCAGGTGATCAATTCCACCGCGCCGGCGGCGGCGATGAGGTGGCCCATCATGCTCTTGATCGAGCTCATCGGCGTGTGCGCGGCCGCGTCGCCGAAGGCCGCTTTCACCGCTTTCGATTCGATGGAGTCGTTTTCCTTCGTGCCGGTGCCGTGCGCGGAGATGTAGTCGATGTCGTCGGGTGTGAGGCCGGCGTGTTCGAGGGCCTGGCGCATGGCGACGACGGCGCCGCGGCCTTCGGGCTCGATGTCGGTGATGCGGTAGGCGTCGGCGGAGGAGCCGTAGCCGACGATCTCGGCCAGCGGCGTGGCGCCGCGTGCGCGGGCATGCTCCAGCGTCTCGATGACGAGCATGCCGGCGCCTTCGCCGAGCACGAAGCCGTCGCGGTCGAGGGAGAAGGGGCGCGAGGCGGTTTTGTAGTCGTCGTTGCGATTGGAGAGGGCGGTGAGGCGGTTGAAGCCCGTGACGCCGAAGGGGTGGATCATGGTGTGCGCGCCGCCGGTGATCATGACGTCGGCGTTGCCGCGGCGGATGATCTCGGCCGCTTCGCCGACGGCTTGCGTGGAAGCGGCGCAGGCGGTGAGGCAGTTGTAGGCCGGGCCTTGCGCGTCGAACTCCATCGCGACGTGCGCCAGCGGCATGTTCGGCTCCTGCTCGATCTCGCGGATCGCGTGCATCTGCGCCGCGGCATGTTCGACCCACTTGACCGCATCGATGGAGCGCTTCTCCGCATCCCACGCGGCAAGGTTGGCGCCGACGTACGCATCGAAGTCCGGCCCACCTTCGCCCGAGCCGAGATAAATCCCGAGACGCTCGCGCTGAAGGTCGGCGTATTGATCGAGACCCGCGCCCTTCCACGCCTGCGCCGCGGCGCCGAGCGCGAAGGTGGTGTTGGCGCCGACGTTCTCATGCACGTCGCCGTGCGTCACGAACCGGCGGTAGTCGTAGTCGGCGGGCACCTGCGCGGCGAACGTCGTGGGAAACGTCGTGGCGTCGAAATGGCGGATCGGCTCGATCGCGCTGGTCCCGGCCAGGAGCTTGGCCCAGACCGACTCGATGTCCCAGCCCAGCGGCGTGACCCAGCCGATGCCCGTGATGACGATGCGTGTGCTCATGGCTCTCCCGTGGTGTGTTTGGCGCGGGGAAGACTACTTTAACAGGAGAGGGGCCGGCGTGGCTGTTGCGGAGGCTGCGGCTGTTCTGGCTGCAATCGGAGGGCGGCGATGGCGTAAAGGTAAGCGAGCAGCGCCACGACGAGTGTGCCGAGGCCGACGGGCACGGAATACGGCGCCCACTGCGACCAGCACGGCCACGCGCTGGTCACATGCAGGCCAAGCCCCGCGGCGATGCAGGCGATGCCGCATCCCAGGGAGCGCTGTCGTTTGCGCATGAGCCGGCTCGCGGGAAAGGGAACGGGGCAAACCGGGGTCAACGGGGACCCTGCCGCGCAGCCCGTCAGGTGCAAAACGGGCGCGACGCGGTGTTCATCCGGCCGGCGGGTGGCGACTGACGTTCAAGATGGGCCCGGCACCGACCGATGCGCAGGATGTCATGGTGACGGAGGCATACATCGCGGTGAGCCGACGGTCCGACGATCTGTTCGGGATGGTGCGCAAGCTGCGTGTGACGGTGGATGGTGAGCCGGCCGGGCACGTCTCGCACGGCAAGCGCGCCATGTTCGCCGTGATGCCGGGCGAGCATCGGGTGACGGTGTCGATGGACTGGTGCCACAGCGAGCCGATGGCGGTGCGCGTCGAGGCGGGGCAGACGGTGGAACTGGACGCGCACTCCCACTACAAGGCGAACATGCTGATGAACCTGGTGGGTATCGTGTGCTGGCCGAACCGGTTTTTCGTCGTGCGGCCGAAGGCGGAGGCGGGCGGCGTAGCCTGATTCGTGAAGAGGTGAGACCGCCGATCACTCACAGCGCCGCAGCACGACCGCTGCATTCTGCCCGCCGATGCCGGTGGCGTAGGCCAGCACGTTTCGCAGCTCGGCGTCGCGCGCGGGGCGCGCCGCGGCCTGGAGGCTGTCGAGCGGTTCGTCGCAGTTGATCACCGCGGGAATCTTCTGCTGCCTGAGCGCCTGCGCGGCGATGCACAGGTCCAGCGCGCCGGCGCCGGCGGCGCAGTTGCCGGCCATGGGCTTGGTCGGGGCCAGGGGAATGTCCGTGATGTCGTCGCCGAACACGCTGCGCAGCGCGCTGCACTCGGCCTGGTCCCACGTCAAATCGCCGCAGCCGAACGGCACGATCAGGTCGATGTCCGTGGGCTCGACACTCGCATCGTTGAGCGCAGCGCGGATCGCGCCGGCGATGCCGCGGCCTTCGGGATCGGGCTGGAGGTTGCGGCTTTCGCGGTGGACCGTCTGCGCCGAGCCGAAGCCGGCGATCAGGGCATAAGGCTCGCCGGCGCCGCGCTGCTCGAAGGTGTCGCGGGCTTCGAGGATGAGGATGCCGCCGCCTTCGCCGAGCGCGCCGCCGCGCGCGTCGGTGTCGAAGGGACGCACGGCGGTTTCAGGCGTGTCGTTGTCGGCGTCGTTGAGGCGGCCGGTGAACTGCTGGCGCAGCAGGGCCATGGGGTTGAGCTTGGAGTCGGTGCCGCCACAGAAGCAGGCGTCGGCGACGCCGCGCTGGATCGCGCGCACCGATTCGCCGAGGCTGAGCATGCCCGCCGGCTCGTTGCAGGTGATCGTGTTGCTCGGGCCCTGCGCATCGTGAATGATCGTGACGTGACAGGCGAGCATGTTGGGCAGGTACTTCAGCAGCCAGAGCGGGGTGAGATGCGTCATGCCCTCGCTGCCCCACTTGTGCATGTCGAAGTTGCCGTTGTCGTCGGTCGCTTCGACCAGTGCGGCGGTGAGTTCGTCCAGCTCGCAGGCGATGAGGCCCGCGCCGATGTGGGCGCCGATGCGCGCCGGCTCGTAGCTCGGATCACGGTCGGCATCCGTCGCGCGCGTGGCCAGCTTCGCGTCGCGCGCCGCCAGGTCCGCCGCCGCCACGGCCAGCTCGATGTCGCGGGCCATGACCTTGGTCGCCTTGCGGTAGCTCTTGGGCACGAAGTCGCGCACCTTGAAGTCGGCGATCTGCGCGGCGATGCGGCAGGCGAAGCCCGCGGCGTCGAACGCGGTCAACGGCGCGATCGCGGAGCGGCCGGCCACCAGCGCGTCCCACGTCGGGTCGATGCCGAGTCCCAGTCCGCTGACCGGGCCCACACCTGTGATCAGAACTTCGCGTGCCATTCACGGTCCCGTTGTTGTTGGCTCGTTGCCGGAAGGTCGTGGGCCACAGTGTAATGTGTGAGTGCAGCGCGCGGCAAAAGCACGGCGGCGCAATCGGCGCGTGCTCCCTCTCCTGCTACTTCCGGGGGTGGGAGAGGGCTGGGGAGGGGGGATCGACAGCGACCACAGACTCCGGCTTCGCGAGGGTGATGCTCGGTTACTGGTGATCCCCTCACCCGCCTCGTTGGACTTTCGTTTGCGAAGGTTGCAACACCTGCTCGGCACCCTCTCCCGAGGGGAGAGGGTTTCGATGTGGGTGCTCAGCGCGGGCGAATCACCTCGTCGGCCGGCGGCTGATAGGTGAGATCCATCATGTGCGGTGTCGGGTACGTCTCGCCGTCGTTTTTCAGCGAGCGCAGCGCCGCGTCGAGGATGCCGCTGGTCACGAGCGTGCGCTCGGCGGGGATGACGGGCTCGCCGGTGAGGAACATGCGCTCGAGGTTCAGGCATTGGTAGCTGAAGTGCGGGAACAGGCCGGAGTCTTCGTCGAGGCGGAACTCGGTGCGGACGATGCGCCCGTCATCGAGTCGCGCGGCGTAGCCCCAGAACTCGCCGACGTGCCGGGTGGCGATCAGCGCCGCGGCGCGCGTGCCGTCGCGGTAGTCGATGATCATCGCGGTCGGGTTCGGCTCGTTCTCGCGCATCGTGCGCCCGCGCCGCCGCTCGGCGCCTTCGCACGCGGCTTCCACCAGCTCCATCGAGAACACGCCGCGCTCCGCCAGCTCGTACACCTCTTCCCCCTGCACGCAGCGCACCGACGCCACGCCCGTCTCGCCGCCGGCGCGGCGCTCGACCATGCATTGAAGCATCTCCAGCACGTGGAAACCGTAAGCGTCGATTGACCCGTACCCCACCGCCACCGCCTCGGCGATCTTCACGCCCTTTTCATGCTCCATCTCCGGCACGCGCGGGCTCACCGGCAGCACCGAGCCGGCCATCAACGGCACATCCAGGTCGGCAGCGCGGTCGATCACCCACTTCGCATCAAACCAGTTGTGCGAGAGCATCTTGTCGTTGAACACTGGCACCGAGCGGCCAACTTCATCGAACACGGTAAACACCTGGTCGAGAATGCGCAGCCGCGGATACATCTTCGACCCGAAACGGTTGCGCGGATAATCGCCGTGCTCACCGATGAACAGCACGCCGTCCACCGCGAGATCGTCGCCGCCGAGCGTCAGCGCTTCGCGGATCGTGTCGTGGATGGGAATGTCGTGCTGCGCCGCCTTCTGGTGGCCGAGGTCGTCGTCGGTGGTCTGGTCGATCCACATGGAAACGATCTCGACGCGCGGCTGCCGCACCGAGCCGTCCATCAGCGGGAAGCCTTCGATGAACTTGGTGCCGATGGCATCGGCGTGGCTGTTCTTCTGGTAATAGGTCGCGAGCAGCGCGATGCGCGGCGGCCCCTCGGGCGCTGCGTCCGACTGCGCCTGCAACGGTGCGGCGCACAAGGCGAGCGCGACGATCATGCCAAGTGTCAACAGGTGGCGCGGGAGGAGCGGGAGGAAGTGCGGCATGGGATGTTCCGGTCAACCCCCGGCCTGCCGCCACGGTTGGGCGATCGGATCAGAAATCAGAAAGGTCAATGGCTAGGGGCGGATTCGAACCGCCGACACTGCGATTTTCAG
>JBMCXL010000238.1:0-5336 GCA_048621015.1 Phycisphaeraceae bacterium | reverse complement strand
CCGTCACGCGCATGTGGCGTGCATGGTTGCAGAACGCTCTACCCTCCCCCGGCCCCTCCCTGCGAGGGAGGGGGGTTGACGATCGCGTACGCGACCGTCGTGCCGCGCGCGGCTGGGCAACAGTCTCTTCGCAGCCAGGCCGCAAGCGGCTGTGGCGCCTTTCAACCTTCAGCGCTGCGCAGCATGCTGCCTGTGCCGATCGCGCTTTTCCTGCATGCCGGGGATCAGCGGCAACAGTGCTTCGACCATCGCGTCTTCGCTCACATGCGCGGTGTTGAACACGACGCTGAACACCTCCGGCCCCACGGTGCGCTGCGGCCAGTGACGCCGATAGAACGCGGCGCGGTTCTCGTCGATGCGCTGCACCCACTCGGCCGCCTCCTTCCGCGCAAAGCCGCGCGTGCGCTGCGCCATTTCGATGCGCTGCGCCAGCGGCGCGACCAGGTGAACGTGAACGCCGGCGGGCATGTCCTCGGTGATGAACATCCCGCCCCGGCCGACGATCACCACCCGGCCCACCTGCGCCAGGGCGCGGATCGTCTTGGCCACGCGCCGGTACACCGCCAGCTCGTTCGGCTCGGGCTTGCTGATCAACAGCGCGCTGAACAGCTCGTTCAGATAGCTGTGGCTCGCTTCGTCCAGCGTCTCCAGCAGCGGCGAGGAGAGGTCGTAATCCGCCGCGACCTTCTCCACCAGCTCGCGGTCGAAACCGGTCCAGGGCGGGTCGGCCTTGTCGATGGCGCGCAGCCGCTGCACGAGCTTGTCCTTGAGCGCGATGCCCCCCGCGCCCGCCTGGCGGCTGATCGTGATGAAAGGCAGCGGCGCCCGCCGCGCCTGTTCGTGCGGACGAATGGCGCCGGCCGCGACCGCTCCGCTGATCGCACGAAATCCCTCCATCGCACTCGCTCCTTTCGCCGGCCCGGATGGATGTTCGCGTTTGCCTTATTCTACGCGCTGGATGGGTGTCGACCGCGCACGCACCGCAGATTTCGGTTGTTTTCAGACGCCCATGCGCTGCCGGTGCGCTTCGACCAGCGCCTCGTACACCGCCAGGGGCACGCGCGGTTCGCCGAGATGTGTCGCCTTGCGCGTGCCGTGGTAATCGCTGCCGCCGGTGGTCACCAGCCCGTGGCGTTTCGCGATGCGCTCGAAGCGTTTGACGTCGGCGGCGGTGTGGTCGCTGTGGTGCGTCTCGATGCCGTCGAGGCCGAGCATCACCAGCCGCGCGACGATGGGTTCCAGCTCCTCCGGGTCGGGCAGGTGCAGTTGCACGGGATGCGCCAGCGCGGCGAGTCCGCCGGCGTGATGAATGGCCGCGATCGCGTCCGCCGCGGCGAGCCGATCCTTGCGCACGTGCGCCACGGCGCCTTCGCCGATGTAGCGCGCAAACGCCTCGTGCACGGAGCGCACGTAACCTTTTTTCACGAGTACCTGCGCGATGTGCGGCCGACCGACGACCTGTCCGCCGGCGACGGCCTCGACCTCGTCGTTGTCGATATCGACGCCGAGCTCGTTGAGGCGCTCGATGATGCGCGGGTTGCGCTGGGCGCGCGCCTCGCGCAGCCACTCTTCAAGCTGTTGGAGTTGCGGATCGTCATGGCGAACGAAGTAGCCGAGCACGTGCAGCGTGCCGCGCGCCTCGGCGGCGCCGCCGAGCGTGGGGTCGGCGGAGAGCTCGATGCCGGGCACGAACGGGATGCCGATTGCCTCAGCGGCCGCGGCAGCGTCCGATAAGCCGGCGGTCGTGTCGTGATCCGTCAGCGCGAACGCCGACAGGCCCGCATCGCGCGCCAGCGCGGCCAGGGCGGCGGGCGCATCGGTGCCGTCCGACGCGGTCGAGTGCAGGTGCAGATCGCAGGAGCGGGCCGAAACCATCGCGACCAATGATAAGGCGCAAAATTGATGCTGTCGCGCGCCGAAAACAATGATCTTGATCGGGCGCATGGTCCGGGCTACGCTTGATCGACGGCAGGGACCATCCCACGATCGAATCGGCCGGAGAGCGAAAGCCCCATACCCATGACCGCCGATCACGGATCCCATTCCGCTCGTCCCCGCTCGCGGCGCGGCCGATGGTCGAGCCTCGGCGCGGTGCTGCTGGCGGTGGCACTGGCGATCGGCGGGGGATGGGGCGCGCTGCATAGCGGGCTCGCGCACCGTCCTGCAACCTCGCATACCGATCACGACGCGCCCGCGCAACCGCAGCGGCCGACTGACGACTGCGTCACGTGTCACCTGGTGCGCACTTATGCCGCACCCGATCTCCTGCCGCCGGTTGTCGTGATCGGCGCGGCGCCGCTGGTCGATCGAATTGCCCTGCCGCAGGTGCGCCCGCCGGCGCCCGCCGCCGACCTTTCGCTGCTCGTGCGCGGGCCACCTCTCAACGCCTGAACGACGACTTACAGGCGTTCATCCTTGTCCATCCGGTTTTCCGCTGTTCGTGCTTTTGTGGTGCGCGCGGTGCGGGCGCTCGATTCCTGCGGGAATGGAGCTGATCCCGTGCGATGCGCCGCCGGCAAGGCGCGCGATTCGCCACCACTGTCATTCTCTTGAGGCGATCTCCAGAACGCCCGCTTCGCATCCCGCAGAAGGCGCCTGCATCGCCATCTGCGGGCTTTGGGCGCGGTTCGGAGGTGGTCTTGATTCAGCCGAGGTTTTCCATGCATATGCAACAGAAACAGGACATCAACAGAATCCCGCGTGCGTTCACGCTGGTCGAATTGCTCGTGGTGATTTCGATCATTGCTCTTTTGATCGGCATTCTCCTGCCGGCGCTCGGCGCGGCGCGCAAGAACGCGCAGCAGGCACAGAGCCTGAGCCACATGCGCAGCATCGGCCAGGCGCTGGCGATCTACGTGGACGATTACCAGGGCCACTACTTTCCCAACCACCTGCCGGAAGGCAGCACCGCGCCCGAGCCGGACGAGATCGAGTGGCACGAACGGCTGGCCGAGCACGTGCCGGAGTTCGAGTCCGACGTGATGCGCAGTCCGCTCGATCCGCACCGCGCGATCGAGCTCGACCACGATGGCGAACTGGAGCCGATCGTCAGCTATGCCATCAACGGCTATTTCGAGGTGATCGGCAACCGCGAGCACATGGTGATCGACCACAGCTCCAAGGTCTTCGCCGCCAACCGCGCGGACGTGGACGAGGCCGGCGACCCGCTGGCGGACGGGATGGATGCGCATGACGTGCACCTGGCGTTCCATCCGTGGGAAGCCGACGATGCGGGCGAGGACTGGTGGGAGGACGTCGCGACGGATCGGCACAGCGGCGCGGCCGACTACCTGTTCGCCGACAGTCACGCGGCGATTCTCCAGCCCAGCGCGCTGGCGCGGGAGATGGGCACGCCCGGCCCGGGGTTCCAGGAGGGGGAGCTTCACTGACGCAATGCGGACCTTCGCTCGCTGATTCGCTCAGGGCCGGCTCAGCGCCTGTTTCACAGCGACCGATTTTGGCGTACAAGCCGCGGGGGTGAGTCCGCGAACCCCGCGGATATTCGGCGCCGCAACACCCGCGGGGTTCGCGGACTCACCCCGCGGCTTGGCTTGGGAAACGGTCGCTTCACGCACGCGGCGCGTGATGGGACCAAGCCGGTCCTGAGCGCAGCGAAGGTCCGGAGGGAGGGCGTCACTTGCCCAACAAAACAGGGTCCGCGGCTGCGTGGCCACGGACCCTGCGATTGTGTGGGCGAGATTCGAAGCGGTCGGTTCGTGGATCAGTAGACCAGCGCGGTGGCTTCCTCGATCGCCTCGATGGCCTGGCGCACGTGGAACGGCTTTTTGAGGTAGCCGTCGAAGCCCTGCTGGAGCAGGTGCTGCGCCTGGCCGTCGGTGAGCTTGCCGCTCATGGCGATGACCTTGGTCAGTTGCAGGTCTTCGTTGTCGCGGATGAGCTTGAGCACATCCTCGCCGCGCACGTCGGACAGGTGCATGTCCAGCAGCATGACGTGCGGCTTGAACTTCTCGCACTCCACGCCGGCGGCGAAGCCCGTATGGACGGTGCGCACCTCGTAGCTCGCCTGTTCGCCGAGGACCTTTTCGAGGACCTCGACGATCTCGGACTCGCCATCGACAATGAGCACGCGCGTCTGCCCGGACTGAAGGCCATCCATGGGGATGTTGTGGCTCTTCATGAACCGGACGAGCGAGCTCATCGGGATGCGGCGGTCCTTGGAACCGGGGATGCGATAGCCGCGGAGCTGACCTGAGTCGAACCACTTGCTGACCGTGCGTGGCGCGACGTTGCAGATCTTGGCGACCTCGCCGGTGGTGAGGATATCCTTTTGCCTGGGCATGGAGCGGGCCCTTTCTCCTGGTCTCCTGCCGGGTTGGCGCACAAGCCGATGACCCGACAAAATCCCTCATCGGCCAGTCGGCGCGGCTGATTAACCGCTACAGGGGGAAAAAGGCGAATGACAGGGTCGACAGCGGGATCCGATAAGCCCCGGACAGCGTTACAGCGGTGAGAAGGGGGGTTTTCGGTGACGAATGTATCGGTTGCGGGTCGCGGAAAAGCAAAAGCAAAACGGCGCAAACCGACCCCCCTCCGCGGCGGGCGGAAGAGGCGGCGCGCGGTTCACCATCGGCGCGGTGCGGTGGCGGCGGGGCCGTCCGCCTGCGGCTCGTCGTCGGACCGCCCGCCGAGGAGGCCGCCCGGCATCCCCTCGAGCAGCCGACCCGCCGCCTTGCGCACCACCGCCTCGACCACGACCGCCGCGAGCTGGCTCATCAGCACGCCCCGATCGCTCCCCGAGCCCACCTCCGTCAGGCGAATGTCCCGAATCGCGATCGGCTGCTCGAACAGCGCCGCCAGCGGCAGATCGGCGCGCAGCTCGATGTCGGAGATCACCAGCTCCTCGATCACGTAGTGTCGGCCGGGTTGCTCCGGGTCGCGCTGGGCGAGCCTTTCGAGGTTCGCCATGATGAGCTGGTAATTGCCTTCGCCCCGCGCGTTGTGCGCCAGGTGCAACCGCACGCCTTCCAGGTGCAACCGCGGAATGTGCACGCGCTGCCGCATCAGCGACCCCGGGCGCACCCGCACCGTGCCGTGATCGAGCGCCAGGAAAGGCGTCGCCTCGAACCCCGCGGGATTCGCGACGGTCAACCGGTTCAGCCCCACCTCCCCCGCCATCAACCGCACGTTCACCGACGCGACGCGCGTCAGTACACCCGTCGCATAGGTCCCGCCGCGCTCGATCGCCCGCTGCGCGATCGTGTCCAGATAGATGTACACCCCCAGCATGCCCACAGTCACCACCACCACGAGCGCCACGGCAATGCGGATGATCCATTTCATCGAGAAACCTCAGGAAGGGCGGATGGCGGATGGTT
>JBMCXL010000237.1:0-5342 GCA_048621015.1 Phycisphaeraceae bacterium | reverse complement strand
CTGCCCGAGGAGTGGGCCGAGTACATCCAGATCAACGCGGACTACTACGCCTGAGCCGGCCGGCTCCGGCGTGGTCGCCGTGCCTCACGCCCATCACGATGTCCATGAAGACCGGGCGCCCCGCCGCGCCCGGTCTTTTTCTGCGCGCCGTTCGCCCTTGCGGTACATTGCCCCCACCATGGCCGACCGCCCCACCGTCCTGGTCACCGAGACCCTCGCCGACGCGCCGGCGCGCTGGCTGGAGCAGCGCGTCAATCTCGTGTGGGTCGGCCTCGACGACGAGCCCGCCCTGCGCGAGCACCTGCAAACCGCCGACGGCCTGCTCGTACGCACCTACACACAGGTCGACGACGCCCTGCTCGATCAGGCGCCGCGACTCAAGGTCGTCGGCCGCGCCGGCGTCGGGCTGGACAACATCGACCTCGACGCCTGCCAGCAGCGCCACATCCCCGTCGTCTACACCCCCGACGCCAACACCCAGGCCGTCGTTGAGTACGTCATCGGCCTCATGCTCGACGACTACCGCCCGCGCACCGACTTCCACGACGAGCCCATCTCCGCCGAGCGCTTCCACGCCCTGCGCAAGAGCGAGGTCGGCCGACAGCTCGACCACTCCACGCTCGGCATCCTGGGCTTCGGGCGCATCGGCAAGTCCCTCGGCCGCGTCGCCCACGCCATCGGCATGAACCTGAAAGTCTGCGACCTGCTGCCCGAGGCCCAACTGCGCAAGGCGGTGGACTATCCCTTCGACTTCGTCAACCACAGCGAGCTCTACAGCCGCTGCGACATCCTCTCGATCCACGTCGACGGCCGCGCGAGCAACCGCCACCTGATCGACCGGACCGCGCTGTCACTGCTGCAGCCGCATTGCCTGTTCATCAACGCCGCGCGCGGCATGCTCGTCGATCACGATGCACTGGCCGACTGGCTGCGCGCCAATCCCGCCGGCCGCGCGATCCTCGACGTGCACGACCCCGAGCCGCCCCCCGCCGACTACCCGCTCTATGGCCTGCCGAACGCGCGCCTGCTGCCCCACCTCGCCTCGCGCACCGATCAGGCGCTGGAGAACATGTCCTGGGTCGTGCGCGACGTCTGGGCCGTGCTCGACGGCCGCGCCCCGCACGCCCCCGCCCGGTGACGCCCCGCTCTTCAACCCCCCTCCCTTGAGGGAGGGGCAGGGGGAGGGTGGGGCGCTCGATCACCTTGTGCCGTCATCACGCACATCAGCGCTCGTGGTTGGCGGGCGCTTCACCCTCCCCTAACCCCTCCCTCAAGGGAGGGGGGTTAACGACGGCCCATCCGCGCTACAATCAAGCGGAATCCGGCTGCGGAGGTGCCCATGCCCCAATCCGCCGACGACAACCGCTCACCCTGGCAGCTCTGGCCCGAGACGGAAGCGGCACTGGAACGCTGGACCGACGCCCTGCTTTCCGCCCTGCCGCCCGCTGGCGACTTCGTGCGCGAGCTGGAGCAGACGACCAGCACGCGCGCGTTCGACTGGCTCGACCACATCACCCTGGCCGGCAATGAAAACGCCGAACGCACCCTGCAGGAGCTTGGCTTCGAGCGCGAGGACGTGCAAGCGCCCCAGAGCGCACTTGCTTTTCACCATCCGGACGCCCAGTTCCCGCGCGTGCTGCTGCATCGCCATGACGCGAACGAACCGACACCCATCGCCCTGTCGCTCAAGTGCGACCGCGTCGCCGATGTGCTGCTCGCCAACGGCCTCGACCGACCGATCCGCGGCGCGCGGCGCGGCCCGTTCCGCGAAGCGACGCTGTTCGAGGAAGCCGGCCGCGCGCTGCGCGTGACCGAACGATGCGGATACCGCGGCTATGTGCCCCTCCCTTTCACCGCCGACAACGTGGAGCGCTACGAGGCGGCGCAGGAGATGTGGCGCACGCGCGGGCGCTTCTTCGACGATGAAGCCGAGGGCATGCAAGCGGCGCTCAACACCGCCCACCGCATGGTGGAGCTGGTCGGCGCCGATGCCGCCGCGTGGCTCGCCTTCGAGGTCGAGCGCGATTACTGGCAGCGCCACAACCGCGCCGGTCAGACCCAGAAAGCGCGTCAGGACCGCATGGGCTTCGGCTGGGCGAACCACGACCACCACACCTTCCGCTCCAGCCGCGCGCACTTCGCCACGCTCATCGAGATCTTCCACGCCTTCGGCTTCGCCGACCGCGAGCGCTTCTACGCCGGCCGCGAAGCGGGCTGGGGCGCACAGATTGTCGAACAGCCCGCATGCGGCCTCGTCGTTTTCGCCGATGTCGACCTCACGCCCGAAGAAATCGAGATCGACTTCGCACGCCAGCCGCTGGAGCCGTGGAGCCAGCTCGGCACCGTCGGCCTGTGGTGCGCGCTGCACGGCGAGTCCATGCTGCGCGCCGGCATGCACCATCTCGAAGCGCAGTTCCGCTTCGATGCGTTGCGCGACGATCTGGCGCAGCAGGGCCTCGGCATGATGCAGCCGTTCAGCGACTTGCGCTACCTGCGCCAGGCGTTCACGCAGGGCGAGCAGTGGCGCGTGCCGGAGCAGCGCATTCAACGCCTGTTCAAGCAGGGTCACATTGACGCGGATCAGGCCGAGCGGTTCCGCCGCGAGGGCGCCATCGGCAGTCACCTGGAAAACCTGCAGCGCCGCTTCGGCTTCAAGGGATTCAACCAGAAGAACGTGTCGGACATCATCGGCCGCACCGATCCGCGCCGCGCCCAACGGTGAGATGACATGCCTATTGCACCCGTCGGCTCCACGTTGCAGGACCGCTTCCGCGGCGCGCTCGTCGGCACCATGGTCGGCGATGCGCTGGGGATGCCCGTCGAAGGCCGCCCCGCCAGCATGATCCGCGCCGGGGGCGCGCCCTTGCGCGAGATGCTCGATGCCCGCCTCGGCCGGGGCACGTACACCGATGACACGCAGATGACCCTCGCCCTGGCCGAGGCGCTGGTCGAGACGCGCGGCCACGTCGATCTCGACCGGATCGCGCAGCGCTTCACCGCGCGCTACGAGCCGGACCGCGGCTACGGTGGCAACACGCATCACATCCTCAGCGCCATCCAGCGCGGTGAGCCGTGGCCGGACGTGGTCGAGCGCTACCGGCTGCCCGGCGGGTCGTTCGCCAACGGCGCGGCGATGCGCGTCGCGCCGGTGGCGCTGGCGTGCTATGGCGACGCGCCGCGCGTGGCGGAAGCGGCCGAGCGACAGGCGGAAGTGACCGGGCACACGCACTCGATCGGCCTGTTCGGCGCGCGGTTGCAGGCATTGGCGGTGCACGAGGCATTGAAGCGCGGGCCGGGTTTCTCGATCCGGGCATTCTATGACCGCTTCGCGGACGACGAGGTGCCGGAGGAGTTCGGCGCGGCGCTGGACTGGATCGCCGCCTATCCGCACGCGCCGCCTGACGAGGCGGCGGCGATGATCGGCGTCGGCGGCGTGGCGTGCGAATCGGTGCCGGCGGCGCTGTGGGCATTCGTCGCGCAACTGGACGATCCCGAGGCGATCGTCGTGTGCGCGGTCAACCTTGGCGGCGATGCGGACACGATCGGCGCCATGGCCGGCGCACTCGCCGGCGCGGCGCACGGGGCATCAGCGCTGCCGGAGCGCTGGCTCGATGCGCTGGAGAACGGTGCAGCGGGACGGGATCATGCGGTCACGCTTGCGGACCAGTTGTTTTTCAGCCACAGATGAACACGGATGAGCACAGATAAAAGAAAAGAAGCGCGACAAGTCGCGTCGCTTCATATTCTGCTCTTCTGTCTTCTTATCTGTGTTCATCTGTGGCTAAACTTCGTCCTCCGGCTCCGGAAGCGCGTCGCAGAAGTCGGCGAGCTGGTCGAGCGTGGGGCTGGCGCCCTGGCGGACGTAGTAGCCGCTGGTGGCCGTGCCGGCGCAGAGGGACTGCACCAGCGGCAGGCCCGCGAGCAGGCCGAGGCAGAAGCCGGCGTTGAAGTTGTCGCCGGCACCGGTGGAGAGGTAGGGCTTGCGCACGAACGGGCCGACGAACTCCGCGGCTGCGTCGTCCTGCTCCACGGCGGCGCCGGCGGCGCGGCGCGCGTGCACGACGACGCACTGGATGCCCAGCGCCTCGCGCAGCGCGGCGGCGCGCTGGTGCAGGTCGACATCACTGTCAGCGTCCACCGGCAAGGACATCGCCTCGGCAACCTCGCGCGATTCCTTCAGGTTCACACCAAGCACCACGTGCACCTGCGCCGCGAGCTTGCGCAGGCGCGCCAGCGCGGCCTGGAGGTCGGCGGTGGTGCGCTTCACCGGATCGCACAGGTCGACGAAGAACATCGGCTTGTCGCCGCGGCGCTGGCCGATGGCGGGAAGGATGCGCTCGGCAAGGCCGTCCCAGATCGTGTCCAGGCTGGTGAGCATCGTCCAGTTGACCATGCCGATCAGGTGCGAGCGGGCGATGATCTCGGTGAACTTGTCTTCACCGATGACCTGGCAGATGCGGTCATACGTGAGCGCGGCGAGATGGTCGTACTTGCCGAGCAGGAGCTTGCCGTCGGTGAACTCCAGCGCGTCGGTGGCGCCGTTGGCGATGACGGTATGGACGCGGGCGCGGTCGGCGAGCTCGCGGAAGACGGGGTCGATCTCCGGCTCGCCGAGCGCGCCGATGTAGGTCACGTCGAATCCGGCGGCGGCCATGGCGTTGGCCATGATCGGACCGTTGCCGCCGAGCTTGCGCTGCTTGACGACCAGCTCGAAGTTGGTGGAGTGGCCCGCCGCACCGCTGACGCGCTGGCCGAAGGTGGCGATGGTGTCGATGGGGGCGTAGCGCTGCACGTCGTGGCGCTTGTCGACGACGTCGATGATCGAGTCGACGAAGCCGTCGAACCCGAGCATCACGGGGCGGTCGGCGGCGCGCGGGGCGAAGCGGCGCAGCGCGGCGGCGGTGTCGCGCGCGACGGCGGCGCGGTCGGACTCGGAAACGGTCGGCATGGCGAACCTCCTCTGCTCGTTGGGGAGCGCGGGGAGAGAAGGTACCAGAGGGGGCGGGCCGGGGCTAAATCCGGACCTTCGCAGACTCCGGTCCGGCGTGGGGGAGAAAGGAAACGTCGCGATCCCGCCCTTCGTTGCGCTCAGGACGGGCATGAAGTGCGAAGGTGAGCATGTGGGCGGAGAGGTGGGGTGTTGGAGTATCCTTTGCAGGCATGGCGGGATCGCAGGCAAAGCATGGGCGGTGGCCGACGTGGCTGGCGCCGCTGACGGCGATCGTACTGCCGGTGGCGACGGTGCGGCGCACGGAGGAAATGCGCCTGTGGCAGGCGGCGGCGGTGCATGCGCTCGGCGTGGTGATGGCGCTGGAGGCGCTGACGGCGGTGCTGGCGTGGGC
>JBMCXL010000236.1:0-5347 GCA_048621015.1 Phycisphaeraceae bacterium | reverse complement strand
CCCGCATGCCACCCCGCGCCGCCTCATCCTCACCCACCATCCGCCCCTTCACCGAAGCCGACCTCCCCTTCGGCCTCCACCTCACCACGCAAGCCAACTGGAACCAGCTCGAAGCCGATTGGCGCCGCCTGCTCGCCCTCGCCCCCGATGGCTGCTTCCTCGCCGAGATCGACCGTCAGCCCGCCGGCACCGCCGTCGCCGTCACCTTCGGCCCCGTCGCCTGGATCAGCATGGTCCTGGTCGACGCCGCCCACCGCGGCCAGGGCATCGCCACCGCACTGATGCAGCACGTGCTCACCTATCTCGACCGCCGCCACATCCCCACCGTCCGCCTCGACGCCACCCCCCAAGGCGAGCCCATCTACCGGAAGCTCGGCTTCCAACCCCAATTCCCCCTCATCCGCCTCCACCGCCCAGCCACAAGCACCCCCACGCCGGACTGCAGCGCAGCGGAAGTCCGGATCACCATCCCCACCACCCCTGACCCCCTCATCACCCTCGACCACCCCGCCACCCGGACCAACCGCCGCCCCCTCCTCGAACACCTCCTCCAAGAACACCCCACCCGCGCCCACCTCGCCGAGCGCGACAACCAACCCACCGGCTACCTACTCACCCGCCCCGGCCGCGACGCTGTTCAGATTGGCCCCGCCATCGCCACCGACCCCGACACCGCCGACCACCTGCTCGCCCACACCCTCCACCAACTCCACGACACGCCCGCCTACATCGACATCCCCGCCGACCACACCCGCCTGCTCACCACGCTCACCGCCCAGGGCTTCACCGAGCAGCGCCGCTACACCCGCATGACCCGCGGCCCCCTCATCCACGAACACCTTCCCCACCTGCTCGCCAGCTCCGGCCCCGAAAAGGGCTGACCCCGGCTTAACCCACCCCACGCCGGACCGAAGCGACCGCAGGGAGCGCAGGTCCGGATCACCTCCCCCGATACAACCCCGCCAACGTCCGTACCAGCACCACCGTCCCCCGCGACTCGCCCGGCGACGTCACATATCGATGCGTCCGCCCGCCCGCCGTGATCTCCACCTGGTACCACGCTTCGTCCTGCTCGTTTCGCGCCGCCGACTCCGCCGCCATCAGCTCATGCTCCTCCACAATTCCGTGAAGCCGCGCCATCTCCCGCGGATGCAGCACCGCTGTTGTTGTCGGTGGATACAGGTCGTGCCGCACCGCCGGCCCCCATGCCACGCGCAGCGTCCGATCGCTCTGCACCACGTACTGAGCCGGCGCCCGCGTCGGATCGTCCGTCCCCGCATACAACCCCGGCTGCACCGTCACCACCAACGCCAGATCCCCCGGATACTCCACCTCCATCACCCCCGGCGCCCGACACCCCACCAACAGCACCACCACGCCCAGCGCTACCCCAACGCCCCTCCTGAGCGCAGCGAAGGGCGGGATTCCACCGTCAGCCTTCCTCTCGCAACACACCGTCCAGACCTTCACGACGCCACCTCCTCCCGTTCCGTCTGATCCACGTCAGCCCGCTCGCGCGCATCTCCGCGTCCCGCACCACCGCGATACGCCTTCGCCGGATTCTGCCCCAGCCGCGGCTTCACGCGCCCCAGCACCATCACCACCGCGAAGATCACCACCAGCGCCATCGCACCATCGCGGAACGCTTCCAACGGCGCCGGATCGCGCAGCCCCTGCGCCGCCGCGTCGCGCATCGCCTCCAGCCGCGCCGACATCACCGCGTGCCCGCTCGGCACCGTCACCGCCAGCAGCGCCAGCTTCACCTGCACCCACCGCTGCCGCAGCAGCACGCGCCCGTGCAGCGCCAGCAGCCACCCGCCCAACACCATCGCCGCCACCAGCGCCGGTACCACCAGGTACACATACAGCGCGCGCAGCAACACCGCCGCGCGCTCCAGTGCCTCGGCCCCCGGCAGCGTCGCAAACCAACCGCTGGCCACCTCGCACACCACCACGCTCGCGCCCAGCCCGCCGAACATCAGCGCCACCGCCAGCACCTTCGGCACCAGCAGCCACGGCCGCACACCACGCCCGCCGCGTCTGCCGTGAATGTTGCGGTATCGAGCCACGCCTCAAAGTGTCCATCGATCACGCCTTCCCGACAAGTCGCGACCGCGCTGCCACCCACACCCGCTCGCTTGCCGCCCATCCCCGGCCTGATACCATCCCGCTTCATGCAAACCAGCCTCGCCTGGCTCAACGACTACCTCGACCGCGCCGCCGATGCGGATGAAGCCGACCGCGCGCTGACCCGCGTCGGCTTCCCTCTCGACGGCCGCGAGGATGTCACCACCTCCGCCGGCCAGCGCGACACCGCCCTCGATGTCGAGATCACCAGCAACCGCCCCGATTGCCTCTGCCACCTGGGTCTGGCGCGCGAGCTCGCCGCCGCCACCGACCGCGCGCTGCAGCCGCCCGACATCACCCTGCCGAACGAGGGCGACGCATCCGTTGAGACGTTCACGCGCGTCGACAACGACGCCGCCGATCTCTGCCCCGTCTACACCGCGCGCATCATCACCGGCGTGAAAGTCGGCCCCAGTCCGCAATGGCTGGTCGACCGCCTCGAAGCCGCCGGCCTGCGCTCGGTCAACAACGTCGTGGACGTCACCAACTTCGTCCTGCTCGAACTCGCCCAACCCCTGCACGCGTTCGACCTGCACGCGCTCAACGAGCAGCGCATCGTCGTCCGCCGCGCCGCGAAGAGCGAGCCGTTCACCGCGATCGACGGCAGCGCCCACGCGCTGCGCGACGACATGCTCGTCATCGCCGACGCCCAGCGCCCCGTCGCCATTGCCGGGGTCATGGGCGGTCTCGACACCGAAGTCGGCGACAACACGACCGCCATCCTGCTCGAATCGGCGATCTTCGACCCGCTCTCGGTGCGGCGCACCAGCCGCGCCTTGAAGCTCGCCAGCGATTCCAGCTTCCGCTTCGAGCGCGGCGTCGATCCGCGCGGCGTCGAGATGGCCAGCCGACGCGCCGCCCAGCTCATCGTCCAACTCGCCGGCGGCACGCTCGCGCAAGGTGTCATCCGCGCCGGCGAACCGGAGCCTGAGCCGCGCACGCTCGCGCTGCGCTCGCAGCGCTGCCGCGACCTGCTCGGTGTCGAGTTGGGGGACGACACGCAACACGAGCTGCTCGAACGTTTGAACCTGTCGCCGAAGCGTGAGCAAGATCGTATCGTCTGCACGGTCCCCACCTATCGCCTCGACCTTCAGCGCGAGGTCGATCTCATCGAGGAGGTCGGCCGCCTGCACGGCTTCGACGATGTACCAACGCACGAGCGCATCGCGCTCAACGTGCGCCCCGTGCAGGACACCATCGCCGCGCGGCGCCAGCTCGGCCGCACGCTCACGGCGCACGGCTTCCACGAAACGATCACCTTCAGCCTCGTCGCGCCGAATCAGGCCGAGCGCTTCCTGCCTGACAGCGCCGAGCCGGTGCATATGCACGACGCCGGCCGGCGCGCCGAGCCGACGCTGCGCCCGTCGCTGCTGCCGAGCCTGCTGATTTGTCGCAAGGCCAACCAGGACCACGGCAACACGAACGTGCGCCTGTTCGAGACCGCCGCCTCGTGGTCGCGCCAATGCGGCGAAATTCGCGAGCGGCGCACCCTCGCGCTGCTGTGCGATGCGGCCGACGGCCAGCTCGCCGTGCGCGAGCTGCGCGGCACCATCGAGGAGCTGATCGAGCGCCTCGGCGGCGCTGCGGCGCGGCAGGCCGTCACCGTCGAACCCGCCGACGCGCCCAACTACAGCGCCGCGGTGACGGTGAAACTGCACGATCAGCCGCTCGGCGCGCTCGGTCTCATCGCGTCCGAGACGCGCGACGCGTTCGACCTGAAAACATCCGTCGCCGGCGCGGAGCTGACGTTGGACCCGCTGATCGCGCTCTATCCGCCCGATCGCGCGGTGCGCGAGCTGCCGCGCTATCCGGCGATCGAGCGTGACCTGTCGGTGATCGTCGCCGAGTCGGTCGCGTGGCGCGAAATCGAGCGCGCGGTGCACGACGCGCAGCCGCCGCTGCTGGAGGCGCTGTCGTTCCTCGGCACCTACCGCGGCAAGCCGATCGAAAAGGGCAGCAAGAGCGTGAGCTTCCGCATGCTGTTCCGCGATCCCGATAAGACGCTGCGCCACGACGAGGTCGACCCGCAGGTCGAATCGGTCGTCACGGCGCTGCGTGAGCGCGTCGGCGTGGAGCTTCGGGCATGAAGGGCACTGAACGGTTGTGGAGTAAGGACGATGGTTGACAACCCCGTCCGCGCCGTGATCGTGGGCTGTGGCGGCATGTCGCGGCGCTGGATTCAGACGGCGCTGGAGAGTCCGGAGATTGAGCTGGCCGGGCTGGTGGACCTGCAGCGCGCCAGCGCCGAGCAGCGGGCGCGTGATTTCGAACTGGATGCGGCGCTGGTGTACGACTCGCTGGATGCCGCGCTCGCGGAGGCGAAGCCGGAGGTGGTGTTCGATGTGACGGTGCCGGCGGCGCATCACGCGGTGACGTGCGCGGCGCTGCGCGCAGGGTGTCACGTGCTCGGTGAGAAGCCGATGGCCGAGTCGATGGACCAGGCGCGCGAGATGGTGACGCTCGCGCGCGAGACCGGCCGGCGTTACTCGGTGATGCAGAACCGCCGGGCGATTCCGGAGGCGGTGTCGGTCGCGGCGTTTCTGCGCGGCGGCGCGCTCGGACCGGTCGAGGAGGTGCACTGCGACTTTTTCCTCGGTCCGCACTTCAGCGGGTTTCGCGACGCCATGGCGCACCCGCTGCTGCTGGACATGGCGATCCACACCTTCGACAACGCGCGGCAGATGTCCGGCGCCGACCCGCGCGCGGTCTACTGCCATGCGTTCAATCCGCAGCGCTCCTGGTACGCCGGCGACGCCTCGGCGGTGGCGCTGTTCGAGATGGCGGGACCGGACGGGGCGCCGATCGTCTACAACTATCGCGGCTCGTGGTGCGCCGAAGGACTGGCCACGGCCTGGGCGGCGCAGTGGCGCTTCGTCTGCCGCAAGGGGACGCTCACCTGGGACGGGGATCAGGCCGTCGCCGCCGAGCGCGTCGCCGACGAGGCGGCGCCAGGCATGAGGCGGCCGACTGAGCCGTGCGCCGTGGAGCGCGTGGCGCTGGAGCAGGAGGGACACGCGCACATCATCCGCCAGTTCGTGCGCTCCCTGCGCAGCGACGAGCCGCCGTTGACGCCGTGCGAAGACAACATCAAGAGCCTGGCGATGGTGTTCGCAGCGATCGACAGCGCCGCGAAGCGGCAGCGCGTCGAAGTGCGGTGGTGAAACCCCGGGAGGCGCTTCCGTGGGTTGCTCTGCCCGGCCCGGGAGGGTCCGGTTAGAGG
>JBMCXL010000235.1:0-5360 GCA_048621015.1 Phycisphaeraceae bacterium | reverse complement strand
CGAAGCGCGGTCGTGGGTCAGTTTGAAAGTGAGGGTGGCACTGACAAGCGGAGTCTGCGGAGCTTGTCAGTGTCGGTCCTCGGATGGAATCGCAAACCACTGACAAGGCCTCGGAAGGCCTTGTCAGTGCCGCCCCATTTTCATACTGACCCACGACCCGAAGCGCAGCGGGTGGCCCGCCGCTGTGATATCTTGACCCGGCATTTTCACCCGCGCACCGGGAGCCGCCGCATGCCGACGCTCACCCTGATCGACTGGCTGGTGATCGCGTGTTACTTCGCGCTGCTCGTGGGCGTGGTCTGGTGGTCGAGCCGACGCCAGGACACGACCGCCGACTACTTCCTCGCCGGCCGCAACGTCGGCTTTTTCGCCATCGGCGCCTCGCTGTTCGCCTCGAACATCGGCTCGGAGCACATCATCGGCCTGGCCGGCGCCGGCGCCAGCACCGGCATGGGCATGGCCCACTACGAGTTGCACGCCTGGATCATGATCCTGCTCGCCTGGGTGTTCGTGCCGTTCTATTACCGCACCGCCGTCTACACCATGCCGGAGTTCCTCGAGCGCCGCTTCGGGCCGAACACCCGATGGATTCTCTCGATCGTCTCGCTGATCGCGTACGTCTTCACGAAAGTGTCCGTGTCGGTATACGCTGGAGCGATTCTCTTTCAGGCGCTGATGCCGGATGCGTTCGGCGACCTGGCGCGCCTGATGAACGAGAACCTGCCCGCATTTCTCCTGCCTGAGCCGTTCGGCGCGCTCCAGGCCGCGTTCTGGGTCGGCGCGCTGCTCACCGTCATCCTCACCGGCCTGTACACCGTCTTCGGCGGCATGCGCGCCGTGCTCTACACCGACAGCGCCCAGGCGATCATCCTCATCGGCGGCGCCAGCGCGATCCTCGTGCTCGGCCTCTACCAGCTCGGCGGCTGGGGAGAGATTCAGCAGTTCGCCTCCGACAACGCCGACCGCTTCGCGCTGTGGCGCGCCTGGGACGACCCCGAGTTGCCGTGGCTGGGCATCATGATCGGCTCGCCCATCGTCGGTATCTGGTACTGGTGCACCGATCAATACATCGTCCAACGCACCCTCGCCGCACGCGATCTCGCCACCGCGCGCCGCGGCGCGCTGTTCGGCGGCGTGCTGAAAGTCTTGCCCGTGGTGCTGTTCCTCGTACCCGGCATGATCGGCATGGCGCTGCACGAAAGAGGCGTCATCAGCATCCCCACCAACGCCGCCGGCGAAGTCAACGGCGACCTGGTCTTTCCCACCATGGTCACGTCGCTGCTGCCGATGGGGCTGCGCGGCCTCGTGGTCGCGGGCGTGCTCGCGGCGCTGATGAGCTCGCTCAGCTCCGTGTTCAACTCCACCGCCGCCCTGTTCACCGTCGACATCTATGAAAAGCTGCGCCCCGGCCAGAGCGAGAAGCATCTCGTGCGCGTCGGCCGCATCGCCACCACCGTCGTCGTCGTCGCCGGCCTCGCGTGGATTCCCGTCATGGCGCAGGTCTCCGACAAGGGCCTGTACAGCTACCTCCAGACCGTGCAGCAATACCTCGGCCCGCCCATCACCGCCGTCTTTCTGCTCGGCCTGCTCTGGCGACGCATGAACGCCGTCGGCGCGCTGTGGGGCCTCGTGCTCGGATTCATCCTCGGCATCAGCAAGCTCATCGCGCAAACGTTCTGGGGCGCGGACGACACGGGCAAGTACGCCAACCCCGAGTGGCTCGCGGCGTTCGGCGACTTCAACTTCCTCTATTTCTCCAGCATCCTGTTCCCAACGGTCGTCGCGATCATCGTCGTCGCGTCCTTGCTGAGCGCGCCGCCGGCCCCGGAGAAGGTCCGCAGCCTCACCTTCGGCAGCATGAGCGACGCCGACCGCGCCGAAATCCGCGCAAGCTGGAACCGCCGCGACGTATGGCTGACCGCGCTGGTGATCGGCCTCGTGCTCGGGATGTACCTCTACTTCTCGTTCTGGATCTGACGCCCCCAACGCCGAGGGATCGCCCTCCTTCGGATTGCTCGGGCACGTTCCCCCATCTTTCCGCATCCGGTGCGGCAAAGTCCAACGGGCCCGGCGACGCACAGGCGCTTGTGGGGCACTCACCCCGCGAAAGCGGGGGTTCTCTTCGCGCCTCCCGCCTGCGCAAGGGGGATCGTCCCCTGAATCTTTCCCTTGCTCCCGAGTCTGCCCTTGACAGGGACCCAGGATGAGCGACACTATCAAGCGCTATATGTATTGCGCTTTATGTCGCCGGATGTTTCCCATGGATGGCAGGTGGGGAGCGGAGATGGGAGTCATGAACGGATCTTCTATCTGCCCTGCTCGCGTGTCCCCCAGGGCCACGCGGTGCGGGGCTGGGGGCCGGATACGACAACCGGGAAGACAGCAGCGGCCAGGCGCTTGGTCCAATGGGGTGGACGTCCAGCCACTTTGATCTGCGCGGTGAAGGCTATTGCCCCGTCCTGTCCATCTCGCGGCCGTACAGCACCAACAAGCCTTGGCCGCAGCTTCCGCCCGACCGGCAGTTCGTGATGAAGGACATCATGTACGTGAACATGAACACCGCGCCCCACTCCTTCCTGCCGCAGCAGATACCTGTTCATGCCTGACGCTTCTCCAAATATTCTGTTGATCACCACGGATCAGCAACGCTTCGACACCATCCATCGCGCGGGCAATCCGGCGATCTTCACGCCGCATCTGAACTGGCTGGCGGACACCGGCGTTCGTTTCAGCCGATGCTACGCCGACTCACCGATCTGCATGGCGTCGCGCGCCACGATCATGACAGGACGTCACGGTTTCAGTAACGGCATGACCGACAACGCGCCGGATCCGGTGCCGATGGCGGCGCATCCGACGCTGCCGGGCTTGCTGACCAAGGCCGGCTACCAGACGCGCGCGATCGGCAAGATGCACTTCCATCCCGCGCGGGCGCACTACGGCTTCGAGCACATGGAGATCCTGGAGGACTACTACCGCCAGATGGCGCGCGAAGGCGGCCCGACCCGACCGATGGACCACGGCATCGGGCAGAACGAGATGGAGCCGGTGATGGCGACCGTCGAGGAGAGCCGATCGCTGACGCGCTGGACGGTGGAGCGGACGGTCGATTTTCTCGACACGCGCGATCCGACGCGGCCATTCTTCGTGTGGACGAGTTTCTCCAAGCCGCACCCGCCGTGGGATTGCGACCCAAAGTACTGGGCGCTTTATGACGGCATCGACATCCCCCCGCCGATCTACGGCGACTGGTCCGCCACGCCGGACGCCGTGCCCGCGTCGCTCATGACGCCGACGCAGCGCTTCAACAGTGCGGATCAATTCTCGCCGCAGCAGCTTCGCGCCTCGAGGCGCGCCTACTACGCCTGCATCACCCAGATCGACTACAACCTGGGTTACCTGTTCGGGCGTATGCGACAGCTCGGGCTGATGGAGAACACGTGGATCATCTTCACCTCCGACCACGGCGAACTACTCGGTGACCACTGGCTGGGCGCCAAAAGCGTGTTCCTCGAAGGTTCCGCGCACGTGCCGATGCTGATTCGACTGGCGGCGCACGTGAACCGGCCGAGCGCGCTTAGCGGCACGGTGTGCGACGAGCTGGTCTGCCTCGCGGATCTGCTGCCGACGTGCCTGGGCATCGCGGGTGTCGCGCCGCCGACGCAGATTGACGGCCTCGACCTGATGCGCGTGCAGCGCGGCGAAGCGCGGCGCGATCGATTGTTCGGCCAGCAGCAGCATTTCTTCGCGGTGATCGAGCCACAATACAAGTATCACTTCGCCGCACGCGACGGTGCGGAACTGCTGTTTGATGTCAAGTCCGATCCTTACGAACAACGCGAGCTGATCCGCGCGGGTGGCCATGAATCCCAGCTCGCGCGATTGCGCGGTGAGTTGGTGGACATGTTGAGAAAGCATCTGCCGGAAGCGGCGCGTGACGGCCAACCGGCGCCGCTGCCCGATCAGGACGCGTTGCCTGCGCCGCGACAGAGGCGGTTCCCCGGTTTCCAGACTCCGCACGTGAGCATTGATGTGCTTCACTGAATGGAAGCGAATCATGAATCGGACGCAGTCGGTATCAACGGTCATGTTTCTTCGGGTAGCACTGGTCGTGTTGCTCGCCACAACCGTCTGTCGCGCTTCGCAGCCGTTCGTGATTGAGACGGACGCGGCGCATCGGCCGGCGATCGTGTTGCCGTATGACGCGGCGGCGGAGCGAGGATTCGATCTGGAGGACATCAGAAAGCTCAAGTGGTACAGCCGCAGCCCGCTACAGCGGGTGCGCGAGGCGATCGATTACTTCAACGAGGCGATCGAGAAGATGACCGGCGCGCCGCTGGAGATGCGCAACGACACCGACCTGTCGCGCGGCATCGTTCTTACGACGCTCGAGTTGGCGTCGCCGGAGATTCGCGAAGACCCGCGCGTCACCGAAGCGCTGGCGCAAGGAGGCGAGAACGACCACGGCGCAAACGAAGCGTTCTACATGCGCAGCGCGTCGGATCGGTTATTGCTCGTGGCCAATACGCCCGACGGGCTGCTCGCGGGCGTGGTCGCGCTGCTCGAATCGGTGGAATATGAAGTGCTGGGCATGGGGCCGAACTGGGTGCATGTGCCGGATCACAGGGATCGGCCGCTGACGTTCGACGTGGAGCGCAGTGATCGGCCGAGCTTTTTCCTTCGTCGACTCTGGGCCGCGGGCGCTCAGTCGCGCGGCGTCGGGACGATCAATGAGCGGCTGCCGCTGAGCGATCCGCGCGATGAGCACGTGCGAACGAGCTACATGCGCTGGCTGATCGGGGCGCGGCTGCGCAGCAAGTCCATTCCGCCATTCCCCGGCCACGCCATGCAGCAGTTCCACGGCGAGGTGCTCGCGCACATGCGCGACACGGGTGAGACGCAGGGCTTCCTGGCGCCGGCGCAGGTCGGCCCTCTGGCAAAACAGCCTGAAGGGTCCGACTCGCTTGCTGAAGACACGATCTACATTCACACCGACAACGCCAATACCGACGAGCCGGCGCAGGCGAGCGTCTGGCGCAACGGCGAATGGCGGGAGCAAAGGGCCGGTCACGTCGGCGGCGTGTCGCTGGACCTGTCCGTGGAGTTCGTGCGCCGCATCGTGCTCGAGAAGATGCGGGAGCGCGCCGAAGCGCACTTCGCCTCCGATACGGACGAACTGTTCATCTTCGGCATCGATCCAGAAGATGGCGGCGGCTACGCCCACTTCGAGCGGCACATGGCCAACCCGCAATGGTACGCGCGCTATCGTGAGCAGGAAGACGATCCGTTGGGCGAACCTTACAAGTTGCACGGTAAGTTCGGCCTGGATCAGCCCGTCGAGCAATGGGACCCTTCGGTGT
>JBMCXL010000234.1:0-5361 GCA_048621015.1 Phycisphaeraceae bacterium | reverse complement strand
GAGCAGATCACGAAGCTGAACGAGCGCATCTGCGGTTCGCAGACCGTCGAGGGCGCGCCGCATCTGGCGGACGAGCACCTGCCGGTGTTTGACTGTGCCAACACGTGCGGGCCCAAGGGCAAGCGCTACATCGCATCGGAAGGTCACATTCGCATGATGGCCGCCGCGCAGCCGTTCATCAGCGGCGCGATCAGCAAGACGATCAACCTGCCCAACTCCGCGAGCGTGGACGATATCAAGAGCGCGTATCGCTTGAGCTGGGAGCTTGGCCTGAAGGCGAACGCGCTGTATCGCGACGGCTGCAAGCTCAGCCAGGTGCTCTCCAGCCGCATGGACGAGGAAGGCGAGACCGACGAGCAGGACGAGGAGGCGATCGAAGCGGGAAAAGAGGAGGTGACATCCGACGTCCTCGCTGCCGCTGGCCGCGTTGCGACTGCGGCGACTGACGCGGAGGTCACCGAAACGGAAGGCCAGGTCGAGCGCATCGTGGAGCGCGTCGTCGAGCGGCCCCTGCGTCGACGCCTGCCCGATACGCGCCGGTCGATCACGCACAAGTTCAACGTCGCCGGCCACGAAGGCTATCTCACCGTCGGCCTCTACGAAGACGGCACGCCCGGCGAGCTGTTCATCACCATGGCCAAGGAAGGCTCGACCATCGGCGGCCTGATGGACTCGCTCGGCACCGCCATCAGCGTGTCGCTCCAGTACGGCGTGCCCGTCGAGTCGCTGGTCAACAAGTTCACCCACCAGCGCTTCGAGCCGGCCGGCATGACCCACAACCGCGAGATCCCCTTCGCCAAGAGCCTGGTCGACTACATCTTCCGCTGGCTCGGCATGGAGTTCGTCCCCGGCTATCGCACGGCCAACGCGCCGCAGCGCGCCAGCGCCAAGCGCAACACCGCCTCGACCAGCCGCGACACCAAGGCTTCTGCCACCGCCAAGACGGACGACAACGCCAAAGCGGACGGCAAGACTGATGGCAACGGCAACGGCAATGGACACGGCAACGGCAGCGAGGCCGGCAAGGCCAGCGACCGCGCCATCTGGCCCGCCGACGCCAGCGGTGACACCGCCGCCGCCGAGCCCCGCACCGCCTCGCCCGGCGCCACCGGCGCCGACGCCGACGGCGGCCAGCGCCAGGGCCTCGCCACCGCGATGCAGGAGATGCAGTCCGACGCCCCCGCCTGCGACGTCTGCGGCACGATCACCGTCCGCAACGGAAGCTGTTATAAGTGCGTAAATTGTGGAAATTCAATGGGATGCAGCTAATAATCAATTGAGAACCCAAGCGGGAAGCCGGCGCGTCGCCCCGCCGCCACCAGACCGGGCGACCGCCCGCTTCCTTCTCCCTCCGCCCCCTCGGGAACCCACCACCCGAGGGGGTTTTTCTTGCGCCACTCTCTATTCCCGGCGCCCGTCCCGACGCCGGCTCAGCCGGCGCGTGCACCCTCTCCCCCCGGGAGGGGGCTGGGGTGAGGGAACTACCTGCGACCACGGACTGCCGCCGCGCGAGGGAAACACCTGGTCGCCGGCGATCCCCTCACCCGCCTCGTTGGACGTTGTCTGCGAATGCTGCGCGCCCTGCTCGGCACCCTCTCCCGGGGGGAGAGGGTGTCGCAGCGCCGGCGCCAACGTGTGATGACCCTCGCGCACCACGATGCGGTACCCTATAGCGCATGATCTGGCATCCACCGCTGGGCGCAACCGCAATGACGCTGCTGGTGCTGGCGGCGCTGGCGGCGGTCGCGCTGAGCTACCTCTGGTCGCGACGCCAGCTCGATCCCACCTCTCCGGAAGGGTTGATCACCATCGGCCTGCGCACCGCGGGGCTGCTGCTTCTGCTGCTGCTCGTGCTCCAGCCGGCGCGCCTCCCCCGCCCTGAAACCATCACCGTCCACCGCACGCTCGCCGTGCTGATCGACAACTCCGCGAGCATGGCGCTCGCCGACCGCCCCGGCGACGACGCCACGCGCCTCGGCCGCGTCCGCCGCGCGCTCACCGACCATCGCTTCCAGGAGCGCATCGGTGAGCAAGCCAACCTCGCGTACTATGGCTTCGACGGTCGCCTCAACGCACTCGACGCCGACGCCCTGCCCGACCTCGCCGGCGACGGCCGCGCCACCGACATCGCCGCCGCCCTGCAAGCCGCCGCGCGCCAGCACCAGCACGACGACCTCGCCGGCATCCTGCTCATCTCCGACGGCCGCGTCACGCAGGGCGACGACCCGCTCGCACTGAGCGAAACACTCGACGCGCCGATTCACACGTTGACGGTCGGCGAAGTGCCCGACGAGCGCGACGAGGCGCCCGACCAGCCGCAACGCGACCTGGCGATCGAATCGGTCAGCGCCGAGCCGCGCATCATTCTCGGGCGCAGCGCCAACGTCGCCGTCTCCATCAGCGCCACCGGCTACCAGTCGCCGCGCCAGGTACAGGTCGAGCTCGTGCGCGAGGACGAGCCGCTCGGCAGCTCCGCCGTCGCCGTCAGTCCGCAGCAGCCGCGCCGCCAGGCATTGTTCACCGTCCAGCCCGATGCGGTCGGCTCCTACGAATACCAGGTGCGCATCCCCACCGAGAACGACGAGCGCGACCCGACCAACAACATCGCCTCCTTCACCGTGGAAGTCGTCGACCCCATCAACCGCCTGCTCTACATCGATCGACTGCGCCAGGAGCGCCGCTTCCTCAACAACGTCATCCGCGGCCAGCGCAACCTGCGCTACACCTCCGTCGTCCAGCAGGACGAGCAGCGCGTCCTCGTGCAGGGCAACGATTCGGACATGAAGCAGGACGCGGCCAACTTCAGCCCCGAGCAGCTGCGCGGCCTCAAGGCCGTCGTCCTCGGCGACGTCCCCGCCGACACGCTCGACCCCGCGCAAGTCGAAGCACTCGCCCACTGGGTCGACACCGGCGGCGCGCTGCTCCTGCTCGGCGGCCCCTCCAGCCTCGGCGACGAAGGCTTCGCCCAGACACCGCTCGCCCAGCTCCTGCCCGTGCAGATGGGCCCCGGCAAGGACTACCTCGAAGAGGAATATCGCGTCCAGCTCACGCCCGACGGCGCCGCGCACCCCGCCTTCCAGCGCGTCGCCGCGCAGCGCTGGACCGAGACGCCCCCCCTGCTCACGCGCGTGCGCGTCGCCAACCTCAAGCCCGCCGCCACCGTCCTCTTCGCCGTTGCCGACGATCCCAACACGCCAGTTGTCGTCAGCCACGGTTACGGCCACGGCAAGGTCGCCGTCGTGCTCACCGACTCCACCTGGCGCTGGCAGCTCGGCTTCAATCCCACCGCAGGCCAGCAAGCCAGCGAGCATGCCCTGTTCTGGCAGCAGATGATCGACTGGCTCATGCCGGAGCTGGAGGACGATGGCGAAACGGGCGGACAGGTGCAGCTCATCACCGATCGGCTCGAATACGAGGTGAACGACGAGGTCGTCATGCTCGCCGCCGTGCGCGCCGCCGACGGCACGTTCATGCGCGACGCCGAGGTGAACTTCACCATCGCCACGCCCGACGGCCGCCCCATGCAGCGCGCCGGCACGCTCGACGAAACGGGCGAAGGTCAGGGCGCAGCCTTCAACGCCTCGTTCGAAGCGATCAGCGAAGGCGAATACGCCATCCAGGCCACCGCCACCCGCAACGGCCGCACCATCGGTGTCGATCAGGCACAGGTGCGCGTCCAGCAGCCGCAGGTCGAGCTGGTGCGCACCGATCCCGACCGCCAGCTCTTGCGCGAGCTGGCCGCGCGCACCGACGGCCGCGCGCTCCAACCCACCGATCTCGAGCACCTCCTCGCCCTGGCGGACCTCGAACCGCGCGAGGTCGAGGTCCAGCCCAGCAGCGAAGCCGACGCCGAGCCGGTGTGGAACCGCTGGTGGCTGCTCGTCGCGTTCCTGGTGATCATGGCTGGCGAATGGTTCGTCCGAAGGAGAAACCAATGGGTATGACAGGCGCTTCCCCGTCCACCATGCAACCGGCATCCACGCCGCAGCGCAGCGCAGCGAAGCTCCGGATCGGGTCGCTCATCCTTCCAGTCCTGCTCGCGCTGCTGATCATCGTCCCCCCCGCCACCGCGCAGCAGAACCTGGTCGCCAACGGCGACTTCTCCGCCGGCACCAACGACCGCGGCGAGCCCATCGGCTGGCACACGAAAATCACCAGCGTCATCGCCGTGCCCGAGTACGAAGACCCGGAAAACAAGCGCGGCCGCACCGGCAGGGTCCGCTATCGCTGTGGCTGCGGCGAGTTCTGGCCCGGCGCCGTGCGCCCGTGGACGCAGCTTCGCTGCCCGGATTGCGGCCACACCCACGTCGGCCTCCAGGACGCCGGCGGCATCTACTTCACCAACCACGAGCGCGTGAGCATCACCGAGCGAGACGGCCGCAACGTCCTGACGCTCAAAAACCAGGGAGCCGGCACGCGCGCGATCAGCGACCTGATCGAAGCCGAGCGCGGCGCCCCCTACGCGATCAACTTCAAGGTGATCGCCTCCGGCGTGTCGACGCGCGTCTTCGTCGAAGGATTCCGCAAGGTCGAGGGCTCCCGCGAAGAAGATCGCGCCTGGCTGGACACGCTGCCCGAGGAAGCCAACCCGCTCAACCAGACCGTGCGCCTGCGCCGCGCCTTCCGCCGACAGATCAACCCCGGCTCACCGGGCGAATGGAAAGAAATGACCGAGGTTTTCGCCGCGCCCAAGCCCCGCTACCACTTCGACTACCTGTTCGTCTCGCTCTACGCCTACAGCGGCAGCGGCGAAGCATCCTTCGCCGACATCAAGCTGCGCAAGATCACCCCGCGCGAATATCAGCACTTCCAGCGCGAGAACAACCGCTGAGCACGCCCCCGCCGCCCTCGCGATGAATCCGCTGCCGCGGGCCGTGCTCACGCCGAATCCGCCTCTTCCTCCAACCCCGCCGCGCGCCGCGCCTGTCGCCGCACCGACGCCGGCGCGAAGCGCGTGATCAGCCACAACAGCAGCGGCACCAGCACCGCGTCATCCAGCAGCCCCAGCGGACCGAAGATCGCCTCCGGCACCACGTCCACCGGCGACAGCGCATACACGATCGCCAGCGCGGTGAGCCCGTACTTCGCCCAGCGCGGCGTGCGCGGGTCGCGGTAGATCCGCCAGAACGCGGTGAGCCAGCCGCCCAATCGTGCGATGCCGTGCAGTCGTTTGCCCATAGTGGAAGATTCTAGCGCACGCCCCATCCAGGCGTAGCGGCTGCGCATTTCACCCCCCTCCCTTGAGGGAGGGGCAGGGGGAGGGTGAGGGCATGAATACCATCGCACGACCACCTCGCGTATCAGCAATCACGGTTGGCGGGCGTTTCACCCTCCCCTGGCCCCTCCCTCAAGGGAGGGGGG
>JBMCXL010000233.1:0-5378 GCA_048621015.1 Phycisphaeraceae bacterium | reverse complement strand
GTCTTCTTCGTCATGGCCAGCGTCGGCCTGCCGGGGCTCAACGGCTTCGTCGGCGAGTTCCTCACGCTGCTGGGCGCGTTCACCTCGCCGGCGTCGGTCCTCGGCGTCGAGTTCGCCGCCGCCGCCGCGTTCGGCATGATCCTCGCCGCGATTTACCTGCTTTACATGGTGGGGCGCGTGGTGTTCGGCCCGCTCAAGGTGCCGGCACATGAGCATGAAGCGCACGGAGACGGCGGCCGGCACGGCGTCAGCGACTTGAACGTGCGCGAGATCCTGACGCTCGCGCCGCTCGCGGTCGGCTGCATCGTGCTCGGCCTGGCGCCCTACCCGGTGCTGCGGTCACTCGAAGCGCCGATCGCGCACGTCGTCGCGCCGGCGCGCCAGGCGGTGCTTGTGCAGCAGCAGGAATCGCGCCAACTCGTCGAGATGGCGGATGAAGTGAAGATCCATGAACAGACGCCGCGCGCGAGCACGCGCGAGCCGAGCGGGCATCAGCCCGTGCGGCGATCCGCCCTCGACGATCGGCAGTCGGCAATTGGCAATTGGCAATGAACACCATGGTTGAAAAGTTCGCCACGCTCTGGCCGGAGATCGCGCTGCTAGTCGGCGCGGTGGCCTGCCTGCTCACCGGTCTCGCCCCGTCGCAGGCGCTGCGTAACTTCACGCCCTGGGTGGCTGGCCTGGCGCTGGTCGGCGCGGGGCTGCTGGTCGCGGTCGTGCCCACGAGCGAAACCGCCGCGGCGATGGCCGGTGTGACCGACTTCGTCAAGCTCGCGGTCGTCGGGATCGGGCTCGTGCTGCTGCTGGTCGCCGCCGGTGTGCCGTCGCAGCTCAAGCAGACCCAGCAGACCGAACGCGCCCGCATCTTCGAGCCGGGCAACATCATGCGCGGCGAGTTCTTCGCCTTCTTCCTGTTCAGTCTGGTCGGCGTCATGCTCACCGCCGGCGCCAGCGACCTGGTCTGGCTCTTCCTCGCGCTGGAACTGACCAGCCTGCCCACCTATGTCATGGTCGCCACCAGCCGCGACCGGATTGAGGCACAGGAATCGGCCGTCAAATACTTCTTCCTCGGCGCCATGGCGGCGGCGATCTTCCTGTATGGTTTCGCGCTGATCTACGGCGCCACCGGTTTCACCGATTTCACCCAGATCGCCGCGGTCATCCCCGAGCAGCTCGCCGGCCCCAACCGCTCGCTGCTGCTCACGGGCCTGGTGCTCGCGGTCGTGGGCGTCTGCTTCAAGATCGCCGCGGTGCCGATGCACTACTACGCCGCCGACGTCTACGAAGGCGCCGCCACGCCGGTGACCGCGTTCCTCGCGTTCGTGCCCAAGACCGCGGGCTTCGTCGCGCTGATGCTGCTGCTCAACCTCGTCGGCTGGGATCCGCTGCCCGATGTGCTGATCTACCTGCTCTGGGCGCTGGCCGTGCTGACCATGACCGTCGGCAACGTGCTCGGCCTGCTCCAGAACAACGTCAAGCGCGTGCTCGCCTACAGTTCCATCGCGCACTCGGGCTACATGATCATCGGCCTGATGGTCGGCCCCGGCGACGGCGTGCTCAACAACGGCCTCGCCGCCGTGCTGTTCTACCTCGTGGCCTACGGCCTGGGCACGATCGGCGCCTTCGCCGTGCTCGGCTCGCTCCGCGCACACGGCGAAGAGGCACAGACCTTCGACGACCTGAACGGTCTGGCGCGCCGCCACCCCGGACTGGCCGCCATCATGCTGCTCAGTGTCCTCTCGCTGCTGGGCATTCCCCCGCTGGTGGGCTTTCTCGGCAAGGTCTACCTGTTCGTGCCCGCGTTCAGCGCCGGCTTCGTCGTGCTGGTCGTCATCGCCCTGCTCAACTCGGCGGTCTCCGCGGCTTATTACCTGCGCATCGCCTCGGTCTGCTACTTCGGTCAGCCGGCTGAAGGCGTGCAGTCCATGCGTCTGCCCGGCCGATTCGCCGGCGCCGCGGTCGCTGCGATCGCCGCCCTCGTGCTCGGCCTGGCCGGGACGCAACTGGTCGACGCCGCCCATCACGCCACGCAGCGTCCCACCGCCACGGCGCAGCAGCAACCCGGCGACAACACCGCTGTCAGTCGTGCCGACGACCGCTGACAGACTGCTCCGCACACGAGCGTCCAACGTATTGCGCACCACCGGGAGCCCGTCTGGCTCCGGCTATGATGTGTGTCTCACCGGCGCGGCGCAGGCCGTCACTCAACCATCAGAGTTCCAGCTCCTGCTCAAGCTGCGCCAGCGTTGCCAGTTCACGGCCATCCACGGCAGTCCAGGGATGCACGATCGGCCGCTTGCAGAACGACCCGAGCCACCACGCGATGCTCAGCGGCAGGCGATGGTGCTTGCGGACCCAGCGCCAGTAACGCGCCGACTCCTTCATCTGTGACAGCAGTTCCTCGCGCGCCTGGTGGGCGCTCTGGTAGTACACTTCAATTTCGAGGTTGTTGCGCAGATGGCGTCGAAGGCGCGGCATTTCGCGCACCGTCGGGCTCAGCACGTGCGCGACGTGGGCGGCGATCCGTCGATAATGATGCTCAATGTTGGCTGCATGCTCGGGCAGCGCTTCCTGCGCCAGGTCGGCCGGGGTGGCGTGCTCGCCGTAACGCTCGTGCAACCAGTCCAGGTGACGCCGAAGACCTGAATGCAGCTCCGCGTGCGCCCGGGCGTGGCGTTCGTGCATCTGCTCCGCGAGCTCGACCTCCCAGACCTGATCGCCGTGCGCGTCGCTGGCCCGCGGTAGATGCTCGTCACCATGTGATGGCGGCCGATTCATGCTGGCCGGTCCGAATAGAGATGGTTGCCCACGATGCACGATGGAGCGCGGCGAATCGTCGATCAATCTCCTCTTCAGCTTACCTGTTCAGCCCGTCCGCACCAATGACAAAACCGCCGCCGCAGGACTGGAAATCCCCAACATCGCGGCTGGCGCCGCCGCAAACCGCGTTTTCAGGCTCTGGACGGGCCGTTCGGGGACGAAATTGGGACGTCTCCCCAACGTCGAACCGCCGCCGGTCGTGGGTCACTCGGCCCAGTCAAGGCTGCGCGTCACCGCCTTGCGCCATCCGGCATACATGCGCTCGCGCTGGGCGGCGTCGATGGCCGGCCGCCACGTCCGATCGATCGCCCACTGCCGGCGAAGCTCGCCCAGGTCGCGCCAGAAACCCACCGCCAACCCCGCGGCGTAGGCGGCGCCGAGCGCGGTGGTTTCCGCGACACGCGGGCGCACCACCTCGATGCCGAGCAGATCGGCCTGAAACTGCATGAGCAGTTCGTTGCCGACCATGCCGCCGTCCACGCGCAGGTTTTCGGGCGCCAGGCCGGTGTCCTGGCGCATGGCGTCAAGGACATCGCGCGTCTGGTAAGCGGTCGCTTCGAGCGCGGCGCGGGCGAGGTGAGCCTTGGTGACGTAGCGCGTGAGGCCACAGATCACCCCGCGCGCATCGCTGCGCCAGTAAGGTGCGAACAGGCCGGAGAAGGCGGGCACGATGTAGACGCCGGCGCTGTCCTCGACGCTGCGCGCCAGCGGCTCGATGTCGGGCGCCGTCTCAAAGAAGCCGAGGTTGTCACGCAGCCACTGCACCAGCGCACCGGCGATGGCGATGGACCCTTCCAGTGCGTACGCCGGCGGGGCATCGCCGAGTTGATACGCGAGCGTCGTGAGCAGGCCATGCTCGCTGAACACCGGTGTTTCGCCCATGTTCAGCAGCATGAAGCATCCGGTGCCGCAGGTGTTTTTCACCTCGCCCCGCTCAAAGCAGCACTGGCCGAGCATCGCCGCCTGCTGATCGCCCACGGCGCCGCACACGGGCACCCCTTCGCCGAACGGCCCATCGGCGCGCGTCACGCCCCAGCCGGCCGGGTCCGACGACGGCACGATGCGCGGCAGCATCGATGCGGGCACGTCCATCGCATCGAGAATCGCTTCATCCCATTGCAGCGTGTGCAGGTTCATCAGCAGTGTGCGCGACGCGTTGGTCGCATCGGTCACGTGCGCCCCGCCGTCGACGCCGCCGGTCAGGTTCCAGATCAACCAACTGTCGACCGTGCCGCAAACCGCTTCGCCGCGCTCGGCCGCCTGCTTCAGACGGGGCAGATGGTCCAGCGCCCAACGGATCTTCGGTCCCGAAAAGTACGTCGCCAGCGGCAACCCCGTCTGCTCGCGGAACCGTCCCGCCCCGAACACCCGGCCAAGGTCTTCGCAAAGCTCGCGCGTGCGCGTGTCCTGCCAGACGATCGCGTTGCCGTACGGCTCGCCCGTGCGCCGGTTCCAGAACACCACCGTCTCGCGCTGATTGGTCAGGCCTACCGCCGCGACGTGCGCGCCGCCGGCCTTGTTCAGCGCCGCGCGCACCACCTCGCATGTACGCTGCCAGATCTCGTGCGGATCGTGCTCCACCCAGCCCGGCTGGGGATAGAACTGGGCGTGCTCAGCCTGTGCCGAAGCAAGTACACCGCCCTGCTGGCCAAAAAGCATGCAGCGCGTGCTGGTGGTGCCCTGGTCAATCGCGGCGATGCAGTCGGTCGTTTCAGTCATGGCGCATGAAGATACCATGCCAAAGCTGGGGGATGGCAATCCCCCGGCTTTGCCCGCGACGATGCCGCAGTGGTTACAATCCGCCCACCGTGCTGCTCGCTCAAGCCGAAACCATGCGTCTGCACGCGGTCGACCTGCTGGTGGTCGCCGCATATCTCGCCGCCGTGCTCGCGCTCGGCTCGTGGTTCATGCACCGCCGCACCAGCACGCGCGAATACTTCCGCGGCAGCGGGCGCGTGCCGTGGTGGGCAGCGGGTCTGAGCCTCTACGGCACCGGGCTCAGCGCGATTACGTTCATCGCCATTCCCGCGATGGCCTATCGCACGAACTGGGCCTACTTCGTCGGCATGTTCGCGGCCATTGCGGCAGTGCCGTTCGTTGCGCGCATGTTCGTGCCGTTCTACCGCGACCTGGATATCACCAGCGCGTATGAATATCTCGAACGACGCTTCGCCCTGCCCGTGCGATTGCTCGGCAGTCTGACGTTCATCATCTTTCACCTCGGCCGCACGGCGATTGTGCTCGTCCTGCCCGCGCTGGTGCTCTCCGAGGCCGTCGGGCTGAACATGTATACCAGCATTGCGATCATCGGCGCGTTCAGCATCGCCTACACGCTGCTCGGGGGCATCGAAGCGGTGATATGGACCGACGTGATGCAGGTGATCGTGCTCATCGGCGGCGCGGCGACCGCCACGGCCATCAGCATCATGAGCCTCGACGGCGGACTCGGTGAATTCTTCATCGTCGCGCAGAACCACGACAAGCTCGCCCTCTACAACCCCGGCTTCAGCTTCACTGAGGCCACGCTGTGGGTCGTCTTCCTCGGCTACGGCGTCAGC
>JBMCXL010000232.1:0-5400 GCA_048621015.1 Phycisphaeraceae bacterium | reverse complement strand
GGTCGTGCACCGCGAAGTTGGCGCCCTTCCACATCATGGCGACCAGGTTCTTGCCGATGTCGTGCAGGTCGCCCTGGACGGTGCCGATGACGGCGGTGTGCTCGGGCTTGATGCCGGCCTCGACGAGGATCGGCTCGAGCAGGCCCAGCGCCTCCTTCATCGCCCGCGAGGCGATCAGCATCTCCGGCACGAAGATCTCGTGGTTCTGAAACCGCCGACCGACCTCGTCCATCGCACCGACCATCGCATCCAGAACCTGGCGGGGCGGCACGCCCTGGTCGATCGCCTGCTGGGTCAGTTGCTTGGCCGGGTCGCGCTGTCCGCTGCGGATGGCCTCGCCGAGGGGAGTGAGATCGATCATCGCCGCATTCCTTTCATGATCCTGACTTGTCCCGAATTTGTCTGAATTCGCTTTTCAACGCAGCCGACCCGATTCGGGGAAACGCAGGACCCAAGTGGTCCGCCGGGACTTTCCATCCAGCAACGTGCTGGAATGTGAGAAAACCTGACGCCCGACTTATCCAGATCATAACATCTACAACTCTTTTTTAGATGCATGAATCCGACTAAATGATGTCTGTTTCGCTCATTCGCCCCTTCTGCGATTGACACGGCGGCGAGGGGGTCGATGATCGATCATGGAACGGTGCCCGCCCGAGGCGGCAGCCCGGGCTGACCGTGCCGCCGCGTGCCCCCCTCGGCACTGACCGGCGGCGATGAAAGGCCCGCGCGTGAACAGCCCCGCCTCCCCCAACCCGGACCCCAACCCGGACCCGCAGGAGCCCGCCGAGCTGGTGGTCGAAACCCCCGACGGCCGACGCACGCGGCCGACCGCCTCCGCCGCCGTGCTGACCGAGCTGCTCAGCGAGATGGACCTGCCGCTGAACACCCGCTGCGGACAGCGCGGCCTGTGCGAAGGATGCCTCGTCGAACTGGTGCGCGGCCGGTTGCATGATCACAACGGCGGCGCGGTCGAAGCCAACGGCCAATCCGTCATGGTGCGCGCCTGCCAGCATCGGATCGACCGCAGCGCCCCGGCCACCGTTCGCGTGCCGATGCGCTCACTGCTCGCCAACCAGCCACAGGTGCTGACGCGCTTTCGGCTCAACGTGCCGCGCGCCCACGATCCGCTCTGGCAGCGCATCGATCTGCCCGAAGCAACGGAAGCAACAACGGATCTGTCACCCGCCGCGTTCGCCGAGGCCGTCGCGCGGAAGCGTGGCGGACGTTGGCCCGTGCAGCCGGCATCGCCCTGGCCGCGCGACACCGCCACCTCGGCGCAGGCCGAGGCGGTGCTGGCTTTCGCCGGCGATCACTGGTCGGCACGTCCCGTGACGCGCGACGATCCGGCGCGCGCGCTCGGCGCCGCGATCGACGTGGGCACGACGACGGTGGTGGTGATGGTGGTCGATCTGGCGCGCGGGCGGGTGCTGGGGCGCGCTTCGGACACGAATCACCAGGCGCGCTTCGGCGACAACGTGCTGACGCGCATCCAGCGCTGCATGAACGAACCCGAAGCCGTGACGAAACTGCAACAGGCCGTGTCGGACCAGACACTGCGCCCGCTGCTGGAGCGCGCCCTGGCGCGCGCGGAAGCGACGGCGAACGAGCTGGTCTGCGTGGCGATCGCGGGCAACACGACGATGCTGCACCTGCTGGCGGGCACGGACCCTTCGCCGCTCGGCACGGTGCCTTTCGAGCCGGCGTTTCTGGAGCATCGGGTGACGACCGCGGCCGAGGTCGGCCTGGTGGCGCGCGACACGAAGCAGGGCCACGGTCAGAACGGCGACGGCCAGACGCCGGGATGGCGGGAACAGACACCGGTTCACCTGCTGCCCGGCGCGGCGGCGTATGTCGGCGCGGACCTGATGGCGGGCGTGCTGTCGAGCGGCCTGGCGTACGACGACGGGCCGAGCCTGCTGGTGGACGTGGGCACGAACGGCGAGATCATCGCGCGGCTGAACGAGCGGCTGGTCGGCTGCGCGACGGCGGCGGGGCCGGCGTTCGAGGGCGCGGGGCTGGCCTGGGGCATGCGCGCCGGCGAGGGCGCGATCGCGCACGTGCGCCTCACCGACGATCCGATCGCGGTGCAGATCGAGCGCATTGGCGAAGGGCCGAGCGTGGGAATCTGCGGCTCGGCCTACATCGACCTGGTCGCCGAAGGCCGGCGCACCGGTCTGATCGATGCGTGCGGGCGCATCGACACCGCGCGGGCGCGCGTCGCGGGCCTGCATGTGGACAGCGCATGCAGCGGCGCGGCACTTCGGCTCGATCACAACGCCGACGGTCAGCCCATCCTCATCACCGAAGCCGACATCGCCGCGCTGATGCAGGCCAAGGCCGCGATCGCCGCCGGCATCGTCACCCTCCTCGACCGGCTCGGCATGGGCCCCGCCGATGTTCACCGGCTCTACCTCGCCGGTGGCTTCGGCATGAACGTGGACATCGAACATGCCATCGCCTGCGGCCTGCTGCCGGGCTTCCGCCGCGAGCAGGTGCAACTGGTCGGCAACACCTCCCTCGCCGGCGCCTACCTGGCGCTGCTCGACGCCGGCGCGCTGACCGAGCTCGGCCGCATCGCGCGCGACGTGGAGATGGTCGAGCTCAACCTCGATCCGGAATTCGAGATGCGCTTCATCGAGCACCTGATGCTCGGCGCAGCAAACGAGGCGGCGCGGATGCGCTGACACGTACTTTTTCGCACCGCGTCACGGCCGGGCTTGACGGAGCTGATCGAGCAGCACGGCGAAGATGATGATGCCGCCGGTGACGATCTCCTGCACCCAGTTGTCCATTTCGAGCTTGGTGCAACCGTTGTCGACGATCGTCATGATCAGCGCTCCGACGATGCTGCCGGCGATGGAGCCCGCGCCGCCGGCGAGGCTGGCGCCGCCGATGACACACGCGGCGATGACCTGCAGTTCGTAGCCCTCGGCGGTGGTCGGATCGCCCATGCCGAGCTTGGCATACTGGAACACCGACGCCAGGCCGGCGCACGCCAGCGCGAGCATGAACACGCGCAGGCGCACCCATCCGACGGGCACACCGCAGAGGCGCGCGGTCTGCTCGTTCGAGCCGACGGCGAAGACGTGGCGGCCGAAGCGCGTGTAGCGCAGCATCGCGCCGGCCAGGACCGCCAGCACCAGCAGAATCCACACGCCCGGCGGCAGCAGTGCGGTGAGTCCGCTCTCGCCGGTCCGCATCAGTCCGTTGAGCCAGGTTGCTTCGGGATAGATCGGCTGATTGTCGCCCACGCCCTTGGCCGCGCCGCGCAAGAGGCTGAGCATGCCGAGCGTGACGATGAACGACGACAGCGGCAACCGGCGTATGCCCCACGCGCCGGTGAGCAGCGCGACGATGCGGCCGCCCCATCCCACGACCATGACGCCGACGAACGCGCCCACCACCACGCCACTGAGCACACTGCCGAGTCCCGCGACCCACGGCGGGGCGCCCTTGTTCAGCAGCAGCGCGAGGATCATCGTGCCCAGCGCGATCATCGAGCCGACGGAAAGGTCGATGCTGCCGGAGATAATCACCACCGTCGCGCCGATGGCCGCGGTGCCGACGACGACGGTCTGCAACAACAGGAGGCGCTGGTTGTTCCACTGCATGAAGTCCCAGCCGGCCAGCGCCGCGAACAGGCCCCAGGCAAACACCAACCCGATCACCGGGCCGAGCGCGCCGAGGCCGTGCAGCAGCGCGCCGCCGTGGCGCTTCAAGGCGTGGCTTTGTGCTCGATCGTCAATGTCGCTCATGTGTGGTTTTCCCCGTGCGCGCCGGTTGCTTCGAGCATGATGCGATGCTCGTCGACGTCCTCGACGTCGTGCGTCTCGCCGAGTCGGCCGCGGCACATCACCGCGATGCGGTCGCACACGCCCAGAAGCTCGGGCAGGTAACTGCTGACCATCAGCACCGCGCGCGGTCGTCGGCCGGCGCGCGCATCGCCGGTGGCCAGCTCGTCGATCAACTGGTACACCTGTGCCTTGGAGCCGACGTCGATGCCGCGCGTCGGCTCGTCGAGCAGCAGCACGTCCACGTCCGCGTGCAGCAGCCGCGCCAGCGCGATCTTCTGCTGGTTGCCGCCGGACAGCGTCTGCACGCGCTGGCGCGATGAGTGGCAGCGGATGCCGAGGCGCTCGATCCATTGCTGCGCGGCGTGCGTCTGTCGCGACGGCGGAACGAGTCCGAGCGGCGCGAGGTCGCGCAGTTGCGCCAGCGTCACATTGTCCGCCACCGAAAGATTCAGCGCCAGGCCTTCGTTCTTGCGGTCCTCGCTGACCATGCCCAGGCCCTGACGCCAGCGCTGCGCGGGTGTCGCGGGGCCGGTGAACGCGGCGACTTTCACCTCGCCGTGGCGCACCGGGTCGAGTCCGAACAACGCGCGCAGCAGTTCGGTGCGTCCCGCGCCGACCAGGCCGGCGATGCCGAGCACCTCGCCGCGGCGCAGAGTCAACGTCGCCGCGCGCGGCTTGAGCTCGCCGCCGAGATCGCGCACCGTCAGCACGGGCTCACCCGGCGTGCGCGCCGAGCGCGGATAGAGCTCGCTCATCTCCCGGCCGATCATCATGGTCACGATGTCGTGCACCGGCGTGTCCGCCATCACGCCACCGCCCACCGAGGCGCCGTCGCGCAGCACCGTGTAGCGGTCGCCGATCTCGGTGACCTCCTCCAGGAAATGCGAGATGTAGACGATGGCGTGGTCCTTGTCGCGCAGCTCGCGGATCAGCGCGAACAGGCGCTCGATGTCGCCGCGCGTCAGGCTGCTGGTCGGCTCGTCCAGCACGAGCACGCGGCAGCCCACGGCCACGGAGCGCGCGATCTCCACGAGCTGCTGCTCGGCGATCGACAGCCGACCGGCGGGCATGTCCAGGGGAATGTCGGCGCGGCCGATGTGGCGCATCGCCTCGGCCGCGCGCCGGCGCAGCTCGCGCCAGCGCATCAGCGGACCGCGCACCGGCTCCATGCCGAGCAACACGTTCTCCATCACCGACAGGTGCGGCGCCAGGGACAGTTCCTGGTAGATCATCGCCACACCGCGCCGGCGGCCTTCCGCCGGGTCGCGCGGCGCATACGGCATGCCGTCGAGCCACATTTGCCCGGCATCGGGTTGCTCGGCGCCGGAGAGAATGCGCATGAGCGTGCTCTTGCCCGCGCCGTTCTCGCCGACCAGCGCGTGCACTTCACCGGCGCGCACCGACAGATCCACGCCGGCCAGCGCGACGGTGGGACCGAAGCGCTTCTCGATGCCGGTCATGCGCAGGCGCGGCGTGTCGTCGGTGGGTTGCATCATGCGGGGCGGTCAAGGCGATCATCGACACCCCTCCTCTTTGAGGGAGAGGTTGGGAGGGCGTGCGTGACGGAAGACCAACAGCGCTTCACTTTGAGCAGGCGTTCGTG
>JBMCXL010000231.1:0-5418 GCA_048621015.1 Phycisphaeraceae bacterium | reverse complement strand
GTACTGCGCCAGCAGAATCGCGTTGTCCTCGGTGCCGCAGCCGACCTCCAGCGCGTGGTGCCCCGGCAGGTCCAGGGGCTGGCGGTGCTGCAACAGGTCGAGCAACTGCGGCGCGGGTTCGCCGCTGTCCCAGGGCGTGTCGCCGGTGCGGTATTTCTGTTCCCATTCCTGTGCGTCGCGTGTGGCCATGGGATGGTTCCGATGGTCGATGAGATGTATGGGGTTGATTGGGTTTGCTGCAGGGGATCGGGCAGGCCTTCAGCCTGCGCGCTAAACGTCATTGGCTTGATTTGTGTCCATCGGTGCGCATCTGCAGTGAACACCTAGCGCAGGCCTTGGCGCAGGAGGCGTTGTTTGGCGGTGCGGTTGAGGCGCGGCAGTTCGGCGACGACGGTGCGGTCGATGTCGTGCGCGAGCAGGTAGTCCTGCTGGCCGGGACTGACCTGGAAGACATAGCCGGTGACTTCGAGGCGGCGCAGCAGGGCGTCGGGGGCGAGGCCGGTGTCCGCCAAGGCGATCAGCTCGTCGGTGGTGATCAGGCCGTCGCGGTTGAGGTCGGCGGTGGGGGCGTTGCGGACGTCGTCGACGGTGGCGGGGTCGTTGCGTGTCTTTTCGACGGCCTGGCGTGCGAGGCGGCGGTCGCGGTCCTCGCCGTTGAGCCGGTCAGGCGCGGCACCGAGGATGTAGCCGCCGCCGGCCTCGACCGTGCCGGACACAAGGATGCCCATCAACTGGTTCTCCACGGCCACGGGCGGCTGGTCGGCGGGCCAGACCGGCTCCTCGCCGGCGGCGCAACCGGCCAGTCCCAATGCCAGGGCGGCGAGGAGAAAGCAGGGGGCGGGTTGGTACGGACGGATCTGCGGCATGGGAACGTCTCCTGTGCGCGGGGATCGCCCGGCCATCGGGCTGATCCGGTCAACCGATCGTACCCGCACCGGGCCGAAACGTCGCCTGTGCCCGATCGTGCCGCCGCGGCGCTGGTTGTAGGGTCGCGGGTGACGGCATCCCCCTCGGGAGGTCCGGCCATGGGGGCGAAACTTCGACGAGCCGCCCAGCGCGGCCGACATCTGGCGGTCGTGGGCGTGCCGACCATACAGCGGCGCTGGCGGGGTGCATGGCTGCGGCTGCGGCACGCGGCGGCGCTGGCGTGGCTGCCACCGTTGTCGGCGCCGCCGGCGAACCCGTCGTTGGAGGTGCACATGCTCAGCGGCCATGCCCAGGCGGACATGGGGGTGTGGGCGAGCTGGAGCGTGCTGCGCTTTCTGCCCGAGGCGCGGTTATGCGTGCATTCGGACGGGACATTAACGGAAGCGGATCGCGCGCGGTGGGCGCGTGTGGTGCCGGGGGCGCGGTTTGTCAGTCGGGCGGAGGCCGATGCGCTTTGTGCGGCGCGGTTGCGGCCGCGCTTCGCGCTGCTGCGCCGGTGGCGCGATGCGCACCTGCTGGCGCTGAAGCTGGTGGACGGGCACCTGCTGGCGGAGGCGGATCATGTGCTGGTGATGGACACCGACGTGCTGTGCTTTCAGCCGCCGACGTTGGTGGAGCAGTGCGTGGCCGGGCGCGACGGGAGTGTGTGGATGACCGACATGCACTGGTCGTACCTCGCCTTGCCGCGCGTGCTGCACGAGGCGTTGGGCATGACCGTGGCGCCGCAGGTGAACAGCGGGTTCTGGCTCGCGCCGCGCGCGGGCGAGGCGGACTGGGCGATGATGAGCTGGGCGTTGCATTGTCTGCGCAACGACGGGCGCTGCGACTGGGCGCACGCGTGGGCGGAGCAGACGATGACGGGGATCTGGCTCAGCATGCGCGACGGCGGTCGGCCGCTGCCGCGGACGTATGCTGTGGTGCCGGGGCGCACGCCGCGCGAGCAGGTGGTGCATCATTACGTGGGCACGCGCACGGTGCGGCCGCGCTTCTTCACGGAGGGCGTGTGTCGGCTGCGGCGGCAGTTGCGCGAGCAGGGGGCGTCGTTCGTGGAGGCCAGCGAAGAAGCGGTGATGTAACCCGTGACGGCTATGCGGGCCGCACGCTGGCTTCGTCCGCTGACGCTTGCGTCAGCGCGTGCAGCAGCGGCAGCAGGTGGTGCTCGCAGACGTCGTCCCAGCCCATGCGCTGCACGAGCTTCTGGCCGGCGTCGATGAGGGCGGCGCGCTGATCGTCGGTCCACGGCAGCCGCTGCATGAGCGTGTCGGCAATGCGCGGGGCGACCTTCGCCTCGATCGCGTCGCGCTCGGCGCGCGTCATCTTCAGGAGCTGTTTGGTGGTGCGCGGCGCGTCGAGCGTGGTGAAGTCCGCGACGATCACGTTGTCCGAGCCTTTGCCTTCGGTGACCTCCTCGACGAACGCGCGACAGCCGCAGACGTTGGAGATCACGCACAACGCGCCGGCACCGAGCGGCTCGAGCGGGCTGATGCCGAACGGCTCGTAGGTGGCCATGCCGAACTCGATGTCGGCGGCGCGGCGCAGGTCGGCGATGGTCATGTCCGCGGGCAATCGCTTGCCGATGCGCGGGCGCGACCAGCCGAACTGGTTGACCAGCACGATCTGCACGTGGCGGTGGCCCTGGTTGAACGCTTCGATCATGTGGTGCAGGTCGACTTCCGGGCCGACCAGGTCGGGAAAGCCGTGGCGGTGATGGCGCGGCCAGCCGTAGTGCTGCTCCATGTGCAGGATGTCCTGCGGCCGGCGCACGCCGCCGGCGCTGGTGAGGATGTAGAGCACGCCGGTCTTGCCCTGGGCGCCGAGGCGGTGGTCCAGTTCGTGGCAGACGCGCGCGTCGCGCCACAGGCCCTTGCTGATGACGGGGCGCGTGACGTGGGTCATGAGCACGTCGGGGCGGTGGCCGAGCAGGGTTTCGCTGTAGTCGGCGAGCATCGCGCGGCTGCGCAGCTTGTCGTCGAGCGTGATCTCCATGTCGGGCAGGCCGTTGAAGACCAGCTCGATGGGATGCTCGCTGAACGGGGCGTTGAGGAAGCGCAGTTCGTCGCGTGTGCGGTCGCCGACGGCGATCACACCGTCGCAGAGGTGTGCGCGGCTGATGAGCGCGTGGCGCAGGAAATTGTCGCGCTGGCCGAACACGTCATCGACGAACTGGCCGCGCTGCTGCGCCTGGTCGAGCACGTTGTAGAACATCGTGTCGTGGCCGGGGTGGTCCTCGACGATGCGGCGCGCGGTGGCGCATTCGTGGGCGTGGAAGACGGTGCGGAAGCGATCGTCGCCGTCGAGGATCGCCTGCAGCGCCGCGGGCATGCCCATGAACTCGTGCGCGAAGAGCACGCACGGTTGCGCGGGGTTGCTCCCGATCAGCGCCTCGAGCGCGTAGAACGCCGGCTCGGCGAGGCGGACGTATTCCTCGTAATCCCAGGCTTTTTCGTACCGGCTGCTGTCCAGGCCGAAGCGCTCCCAGAGGCGCAGCTTGAACAGGTTCAGGCGGTCGCGGTTGATGTGAAAGACATCGAACAGCAGGACCTCGGCCTCGCCGGTGCGGTCGTCGCCGGGCGGGGCGAAGCGGCGCGTGCCGTAGACGATCTTGACGTCGAAGGTGGATTCGACCGGCTGAAAGTGGCGCGCCATGTTCGCCTTGTCGATGCGGTCGATGGTGGAATAGAGCACTTCGCCGTGCTCGCCGAGGCGCGACGCGGGCTCGATCTCCAGGTGCGTGGCGATCGGCCCGATCAGGATCGAGCGCTTGACCGCGCGCTGGTAGACCGGCGAGGCGATGAGCCCTTCCAGCACCGTGCCGATGCCGCCGAGTTGCTCGACGGCTTCGTGCGTGACGTGGGCGAGGGTGAGGCGCGGGTCCGCCGGCTCGCGCTGGTCATGTGCACCGGTGGGCGGGGGCGTCGGGCGGTGGGTCTGGGTCATGTCTTTCGCCTCCATGCGAAGGGCGGCGCGGCCATCGCTACAGGGAGCGTAGGCCGATGATGCCGTGTCGGCCATCAACCGCGCCGGCGCGTGACAAACCGTGCCCCACGGACGGCGCAAGCCCGGGACGGCACTTTCTTTCGTCCCGTGGTTCCCGGGCTGGGCCGGGACGAAGGTTGGCCGGGGCGGCATACAAAAACACCCCGCCCTGGCACCGACATGCGGCTTCCGGGCGGGGTGGGTGTTCAGCAGGATGATGGACGTGGCCTGAGCCGAACGCGGGCTCAGTTGTCCATGGCGTCGTCAGCGGCGCCTTCCATCTCTTCGCCGGCTTCTTCCATCTGCTCGCCGGTGTCCTCCATGCCTTCGTCGACCTGCTCGCCGGCTTCCTCCGCCGGACCCTGCTCCTCGCAGCCGAGCGTCAGGCCACCGGTCAGGCCCAGGGCGGCCAGCAGAACCAGCATGCGTCCGAAATGATCGAAAATCTTCATCGCGTCAGTCTCCTCTCACCAGACAGGTTTCAATATTGACGAGGTGCGTCCCCCATCATGAACGGCTGTCATCATACCACAGGGCCGTCGGCGAGGCGCAGGGCATCGTCCGCGAATTTATCCCGGCGGCAGATCGCCGGCGTCGGGCTGGTCCGAAGGCTCGTCCGGTGACGCGCGGCCGCCGCGGCGTGCCAGGGCGGGGCGCGCGTCCGACGGGGTCGAGCGGCCGCGCGGCATGGCGATGATGCCCGTGCGCGCCAGCTCCACGATGCCATAAGGCTTGACCAGGTCGATGAACGCCTCGATCTTGTCCTCGCTGCCGGACAGCTCGATCATCAGCCGATCGCTCGCCACGTCCACGACCTTGGCGCGGAACAGGTCGGCCAGCGTGATGATGTCCTGGCGATGGTCCGGGCCATTTTCATCGCGCCGGGTGGCCACCTGCACGAGCATCAGGTCACGCTCGACGAAATCCACTTCCTGGTAGTCGACGACCTTGACCACCGGCACCAGCTTCTGAAGCTGCTTGCGCACCTGTTCGAGGACGGCATCGTCGCCGTTGACCACGATGGTCATGCGCGACAGCTCGGGATTTTCCGTGCGGCCGACCACGAGCGAGTCGATGTTGAACCCGCGCGCGGCGAACATGCCCGCGACATTGGCGAGCACGCCGGGCTCGTTGGTGACCATCGCCGCGATCACGTGACGCATCACGGCGGGAGCGGTGTTGTGGGTGGTGTCGTTCATGAAGGTCCACTCATGTTCAAAGCAGGACGCGTGTCGCAACCGCGGCGATTATAGTCGCAGATGGGATGGCATGGGATGGGTGGTCAGCGGTTGCTGGGCGGTGGGGGACTCCTTTGAAATCTGAGTTCCGGATGGCTGGGGCTGAGAGACTGTTTCACAGCGACCAATCTGGCGTTCAAGCCGTGGGGTGAGTCCGCGGCTTGGCTTGGGAAACAGCCTCAAATCGCAGCGTGCCCCAAGTCCAACGCCTCATCTGGGCCCGGCCTTCGGCCTCAGCCCCAGCCACCCCGGCGCAAATTCAAAGTGACCCACGACC
>JBMCXL010000230.1:0-5437 GCA_048621015.1 Phycisphaeraceae bacterium | reverse complement strand
GGTGACGCCGGCTCCGGTGGCGGCGGCGCGGGCGCTTCGACAGGCGCCGGCGCGCTCACCGGCTGAGGCGGGGCCGGCGGCGGGGCGACACGCGGTGAAACCTCCGACAGCTTGCGCCCCAGCGCTTCACCATCCTCGGCCGGCTTCTGCGTTTCGTCGGCTTCCGTTGTTTCCACCGTCTTCGCATCGGTGCGCTGCAGCTTCGCCACCGCCGAGGCGTCCCAGCGCCGCGTGCTCGAGGTCATCAGCCGCGCCGCCGACTCCTCCGCCGCCTCCGGCTTGCGATGCTGGGCGATCACGCGCACCGCCTCGATCAGGCTCCGCGCCACCACGTCCGGCTTCACCTGGTCCGTTTCACTGGCCGACTCCGGCAATTCCACCGGCTCGTCCGGGTCGATCCAGTCCGCGTCAGGCTTGAGCAGCACCGTGCGACAATGCGCCGCCTTGCCCGCCTGCACGTCGCGCAACTGGTCGCCGATCATCCAGCTCCGCGCCAGGTCCAGCTTCATCTCGCGCGCCGCCTGCTTGAGCATGCCCGGCTGGGGCTTGCGCGTCGGGTGCTCCTTGCGATACTTCTCGACCGTGCCCTCGGGGTGGTACGGGCAGTAGTAGAACGCGTCGATCCGCGCCCCGTTGGCAGCCTTGGTGACCGCCTCGCGCACGCGCTCGTGTACGCGCTGGACGTCATCCTCGCTGTACTTGCCGCGCGCCACGCCGCCCTGGTTGGTGACGACGACGATCTTGTAGCCGAGGCCGCAGAGCGAGGAGATCGCCGAGGCGGCGCCCTGGATGAGGCGCACCTGCGCGGGATCGCCGAGATCGCCGTCGTTGTGGATGATCGTGTTGTCGCGATCGAGGAAGACAGCGGGTTGCATGGTGGGTATAGGGTATCACGGAACCGGGAACGAGGGCAGGCCGACAGAAGTGTCACAGAGCCGGTCATTAGGCCGTGAGATAGACCGCCAGTTCGAGCGCCAACAGCGATGTCGGCGCGAGCCAGAGCGCTTGAAGTCGAGCGGTGGGCAGCGCCTGGCGCAGGACGCGGGTGAGGTGCCGGTGGTAGAGCCAGGGGGTGAGCATGCCTGCGAGCACAAAACCGCCGATCAAGGCATTCCAGCTCGTGTGCAGGTCAAGGCGGCCGGCTTCGGCGATGAAGGAGAAACTCGACGCCATCAGAACGAGGGCGGGCAGTGTCGTCAGGCGGGTCGTGATGCGCGCCATGCTCAAACCGCGAGGCATGCTCGAACCTGCTGGCACCGCCGCCGTGAACAACACCCAGCCGATCGCCGTGAGCGCCGTCGGCGCCCACCAGAGCACATGAAAGAGTGAATGAACCAGCCGTGGGGGCGGCCCGGGCTGCGGAGGCACGAGCAACATCACGACCAGAAGCACACCGGCCACCGGCAGCGCGGAGATAAGCCAGCGGTGAGAAGCTGCGATGCAGCGCCCACATTGCCGGAGTCGCATCTGAATGTCCGCGAGCGATTGAAGAATCGCAGCCCCACATTCCGGGCAACTTCCCTCTGGCGAAACGCCGCGAAGGTTGTATTGACAGTGTGGACACAGCACGTCGGCAGTCAGCCGGCCATCTGCACCGAGATAGGGCTCCAAGAGTGATCGGAGATGGTGATGCTCGCCCAATGGCTTCCCCACGATGGAAAGACGCCGAAGGGAGATCTCCATCGAAAGAACGCGCGTGACGGATGTCAGTCGTAACTATGAAGGCTCTGATTCGTCGCGCTGCACGCGTCTGGCAACCTCCTTGCGAATAATCCGCAGCGTTTCGGCGACCGCATGCTCCAACTCGTCGTTGACGATGAACACGTCATACACACCGCTCTCGCGCGCCCGGGCGATCTCCTGCTTGGCCTTGGCGAAGCGGCGCTGGATGGTCGCCTCGTCCTCGCGCTTGCGCTTGCGCAACCGCTCGAGCAGCGCGTCCTCGCCCGGTGGGAGGATGAACACGGCGAAGGCGTCGGGCATGTTCCGCTTGACCTGCACCGCGCCCTGCACGTCGATCTCGAGAATGACGATGCGCCCTTCCGCGAGACTGCGCTCCACCGGCTCGCGCGGCGTGCCGTAGTAATGCTCGAACACCTCGGCCCATTCGAGCAGGTCGCCGGCGTCGCGGTGGCGCTCGAACTCGTCCTCGGTGACGAAGGTGTAGTCGGAGCCTTCCTTGTCCTTGGCGGTCTTCGGCCGGGTGGTCATGGAGATGCTGAACACGGCATCGAGCTCGCGCTCGACGCGATGCGTGATGGTGGTCTTACCAACGCCGGAGGGGCCGGAGATGATCAGGAGCAGGCCGGGGGTTTTACTCGTCATTGTCGCAATGAAGTTACGGTGGTGCGCTGTTATGCACGCAGATGAACGCAGATGTCTCGCAGATCAACGCAGATCATATTTTCTGTTTTCTGCTTCTCACCTGATCTACATCTGCGTTAATCCGCGGCCTATCTGCGTTCCATTCAGCCGTCCGCTGACGCAGGTTGCTCGTTTCTGGCGCCGGTGACGAGAAACAGCGTCGCCATGCGCACCGCGAGGCCGTGGGCGACCTGCTGGAGGATGGCGGAGTTGGGGCCGTCGGCGACGGCGGACTCGATCTCGATGCCGCGGTTGATCGGGCCGGGGTGCATGACCAGCACGTCGGGCTTGCACTTTTTCAGGCGGCACTGGGTGAGGCCGAAGCCGGCGGCGTATTCGCGGACGCTGGGGAAGGCCTGGCTGGTGAGGCGCTCGAACTGCACGCGCAGCATGTTGACCACGTCGACGCGCGGCAGCACGTTGTCGAGGCTGTGGCTCAGCTCGCAGCCCATCTCGCGGAAGGATGCGGGCAGGAGCGTGGGCGGCCCGACGAGGATGACTTTCGCGCCGAGCTTGAGCAGGCCGTGCACGTTGGAGCGCGCCACGCGGCTGTGGGCGATGTCGCCGACGATGGCGACGGTGAGGCCGGTGAAGTCGAACGTCTCGGCGCGGTCGACCCGCTTGGCGATGGTGTAGATGTCGAGCAAGCCCTGGGTGGGGTGCTCGTGCTGGCCGTCGCCGGCGTTGACGACCGAGCATTGGACCGAGCGCGCGAGCTGCACGGCCGCGCCGCTGAGCGCATGGCGCACAACGATGACGTCCACGCCCATCGCCTCGATGTTGCGCGCGGTGTCGCGCAGCGTCTCGCCCTTGCTGACGCTGGAGCCCTTGGAGGAGAAATCGAGCACGTCGGCGGAGAGGCGGCTGGCGGCGAGCTCGAAGCTGGCGCGCGTGCGCGTCGAGGCCTCGAAGAAGAGGTTGACCACCACGCGCCCGCGCAGGGCGGGGACTTTCTTGACGCTGCGCGTCGAGACTTCCTCGAAACCCTTGGCGGTGCGCAGCAGGTGGCACAGGTCGGCCGGCGAGAGCGCCTCCAGGCCGAGCAGGTGCCGGTGCGGCCAGCGGTAGTCGTCCTCTTGCGTCGCCGACATGGTGTGCTGGTTTCTCGTTTCTGGTTTCGGGTTTCTGGTTTACGGCGGTGCCGCTCATTCACTGGTCAACAGCTCGATCGCGTCGCGCTCATCGGTCGGCTGGAGCTGCACCTGCACGCGCTGATTCGGTTCGATCGGCGGATCGTGGCGCGTCAGGTCCAGCGCCACGTGGTCCGGCTGGATCGGCAGCTCGCGGCCGCCGCGGTCGACCAGCACGCTCAGCCAGACGCGGCGCGGTCGGCCGAGGTCCATCAATGATTGCAATGCCGCGCGCACCGAGCGGCCGGTCATGATGACGTCGTCGACCAGCACCACGTTCACCTCGTCGATGGGGAACGGCACCTCCGTCGTGCGCACCACGGCCTGCGGGCCGATCTCGGACAGGTCGTCGCGATAGAGCGTGAGGTCCAGCGACCCGACGCGGCCCTCGAAGCGGTCCGCGCCGAGCCGGTCGGCGATGCGCCTGGCCAGCACGTCGCCCCGGCTGCGCACGCCGATGAGCGCCCAAGGCGCATCATCACCGCGCGCGGCGCTGCCGATCGCCTCGGCCAGCGTCCCGATCAGTTCCCCCACGCGCTTGTCATCGGCCAGCACCGCCATGGTCGCGGCATCGTACCGGAGGGGGGCGTGTGGGGAAAGGGCTGTCATTTGGTGATCTGGTGACTTGGCGATTTGGTGATGGATGAAACGGTGTTCCGGCCGCAAGCGGGCGAGCGGTGGCAACGCCACTTTCCTACATCACCAAATCGCCAAATCACCAAACCCCTCACTTCCCGCTCAGCTTCTCGTCCGCGACCAGCTCGATCGGCGTGGTCGTCTCGTCGATGCTGCCGCCGTGCTCGTCGGTGATGCGCACCTTCAGGCGGTACTTGCCCACGCTCAGCCGACCCGGCAGCTTGACCAGTTGCACGACGAAAAAGTCGCGCCGCCGATTGCGCGAGACATCCTCGATCGTCACCGGGTCCTGCCGCCAGACGGCCAGGCCATCCGAGGCGTTGTAGAGCACCACTTCCTGGCGCAGGCGCACCTCGTGCCGGCCGTTCTCGGTCTGCCGCGTGCGGAAGTGGTCCAGCTCGATGTAGACCAGCAGGCGAAGCTCGTCGCCGGCCAGAAAGACGTGCTCTTCGTAAGGCTCGTACACGCCGTAGCTCGACACCGACCGGCACAACACCAGCTTGCGAATCGCGATCGGGTCGGGATCGAACAGTGCGTCGACGCGCTCGTGCAGCGCTTCGCGCTCCAGTGCGCCGCCGCGCGCGGCCAGCTCGCCGCGCATCGCCAGCACGAACTCGTGATAGCGCTGCACGGCCTGGCGCTGCGCCCGATCGAGCGGCGCGAGCACTGCCGCATCCAGCGCCGCGCCATCCATCGCCGCGCTCAGCGTCGCCGCCGCCAGGGCGCGCTGCATCGCCGGCTCGTCCGCGCCGCGCACCTTCGTCATCAACATGCGCGTCAACTCCGCGCGCGACGGCTCCGCCGGCTGCTCGCGCTCGTCGGATGCCGGCTCGGCCGCGTCCGCATCGGCTGTCGTCTCCGATGACGGTTCCGGCTCATCTTCACCTTCATCTTCAGCCGCATCGGGAACCGCCGCATTCGCCGCCGCGCGATTCGCCTCGGCGGGTTCGACGCGCCGCTGCGGCGCGTCCTCCGCCTCCATCGGTGGACTCGACCGCTCCACCGCCTCGGCCAAGCGGTCGGCGTGACTCTGCACGGATTCGGCGACGTCATCGTCCTGCGGCGCGTCGCGCGGCTCTTCATCCGATTGCGTTGTCGCCTCGCGCGATGCGGTGTCGTCGGTGCTGCCGTTGGTCGCGCAGCCGGCGATCAATGCGATCATCAGCGCCAGAACAACCGTGAAGGTGAAACGTGCCAGTCGAAACCCCTCCCCCTTGAGGGGGAGGCTGGGAGGGAGTGAGTGCTTGAACACGAGCGGCGCTGGTCTGGTCGTTGCGCTGTCGAGCTTCCGGCGCTCACCCTCCCCC
>JBMCXL010000229.1:0-5445 GCA_048621015.1 Phycisphaeraceae bacterium | reverse complement strand
TGAGGGAGGGGCAGGGGGAGGGTGGGGCGCACGATCACCATGTCACCACCGCCACGCACCTCAGCGCTCATGGTTGCAGAGCTTCGCGATCTTCGCAGCCTTCGCGAGAAAGTGATGCGCAATCATGTTTAGCGCGCGGGCCGAAGGCCCGCCGTGGGATTGTTGTGCGCTGTGACAGACATTCGGCGGGCCTTCGGCCCGCGCGCTAAACGGGGGTAATGTTCTGCCCCTCTCAACCCTCGTGGCAGATCCACTCAACCCGGCTCGACGAAGTCCACTTCGCCGAAGTCGGGCACGAGTTGCGCCGCTTTGGCTTCATCGAGAAAACGGCGCACGGCCGCCCTGCCGCGCTCGCCGTAGTCGAGCGTCCACTGGTTGACGTACATGCCGACGAACTCGTCCGCGAGGTCGCTGCCCATGTCGCGCGCGTAGTTCAGCGCGAAGCGCACCGACTCTTCGCGATGCGCCAGCGCCCACTGAATCGAGCGCAGCAGCACGTCGCAGATGCGCGGCAGGTGTTCGCCCAGGTCGCGCCGGATGGCGTTGCCGCCCAACGGCAGCGGCAGGCCGCGCGTGTCGGTCCACCACTTGCCCAGGTCGATCACGCAATCCAGGCCGGCGTCGGCATAGGTGAGCTGGCCTTCGTGGATGATCAGGCCGGCGTCGAACTCGCCCGCGGTGACTTTCGGAATGATCTGGTCGAACGGGACGACCTGCCAGTCGAGGTCGTCGGCCCGCCCCCCCTGCTCGTGCAGCAACAGTTGCAGCGCGAGCCAGGCGCTGGTGCGCGTGCCGGGGATCGCGAGGCGCGCGCTCGGCAGCGCGTCGAGGGTCAGCTTCTTCTCTTGCGGCGCGATCACCATCGGCCCGTACCCGTCGCCCAGCGAAGCGCCGCAACTGGTCAGGGCGTAGTTCGCGGCGACGTGCGGGTACTGGTGAATGGACAGCGCGGTGATCTCCAACTCCGCGCGGTCGCTGCGCTCGTTCAGCGACTGGATGTCTTCGAGCACGTGGACGAAGTCGTACGGGCCGGTGTCGATCTTCGGCCGCAGCACGCTGCCGTCCGGCGCGGTGAAGTTCGCCAGCGGATACCACATGAACGCATCGTCGGGGTCGGGGGAGTGTCCAATGCGGAGGGTGAGGCGGTCGGTCTGGGTCGCGGTGTCGGTCATCGGGGCCTCGCGGGGAAACGGCGGAGTCGGGAGCGATTCGGTGGTCAGGCCACGGGCAGGTCGGTGGCCCGGATGCACCAGCCTAGCGTGAAAGCGAGGGTCGCGCTTCGGGCAAGGCCTGGGTGGGATCATGGGTGGAGCGAGAGCGATCCCGCCCTTCGCTGCGCTCAGGGCGGGCGTTGTGTCGACAGCATAAAGTTGCTGGGCGGGTCAGGGGTTGCAACACGCGTCGCCTCGTCGCGCGCTGCGGGATCCTGGCTCACATTAAAGCTGCGCCGGGGGCGGCTGTTGCGTTGTAAATCGTTTCTGAGCCCCAGCCACCCCGAAAGCAGATCTCATAGCGACCCACCATCCGTCGCGCCATCAGGGGTGATCATCGATCGCAAAAATGAGCGCCGATCGCGCAGGGATGGTGATCGATGTTCGCGCTGCGCGTGCATCGTTCATGCGGTGGCGTCGTTGTGGAGCGGTGGCGTTACGGCTGCAAGGCTTCAGCGCGGCGCACGATCCGCTGAAGCAGCCGACGTTCGAGGTGGGGGTCGCGTTCGATCGGCTGCCAGTAGGCGGCGGCAATGCCGCGGCGGCGCCACTCGGCGGGGACGGCTTCGAGCTCGCTGAACACGCCGCGCTGCGCCGAGCCGGTCAGTCGCCGGCCGGGCACCTGGCGGCGCTCCAGCAGCACTTCAACGCGCAGCATGTAGGGGCGGTCCGCAGCCTCGTGGTCGCCGGCTGCGCCTGCGTCGCTCCCCCCTGCCGCGGCGGCGTCGCTCGCCGGCTCGAACTGGATGCGGACGCGGCGATGGACGTCCGACAGTGTCGAAAGCCAGGCTTGCCGGGCCGTCGAGTTGTCGCCCAGCCAGGGTTCCAGGGCGGTGGGCGAGCCCTTGGGGTGGGTGGTCAGCTCACCGAAGCGGTAGTCCTGCCGGTCGACGCGAAAGTTCATGTCGCGCAGCACGTCAATCGACGCTTCGTAGAGGGCATCGTAATCCCGCGCTTCGATTTGCATGGGATTCGACACCGGCGGCGCGGCGGACTGGCAGCCGGCCAGCAAACCGATGACCACGAAAAGGAAAAGCTGCGTCACCGCACCGCGTTGCATGGCGGTGAGTGTAGCCCCGGCCGGCGCGGCCTGCCAATGCAATCGCGGGCGTGAACCTTTGGCGGTGGCGGTGGCAGTCGGCGCGGTCGATTGGCTCAGGTGGTGAAGATCTCGCCTTCGTCGACGAGAGGGATTGTCAGGTGGAAGGTGGCGCCGTGGCCGGGCGTGCTGGTGACGTCGATCTCGCCGCGTGCCTGGCGCAGCAGGTCGCGGCAGATGCACAGGCCGAGGCCGGTGCTTTTTTCCGGCCCGGCCGCCGCGCCTTCCGGGAGGAGGGTGTTTGACGGCGCGGCGGCGTCGTGGTCGGTGTTGCCGGCGGCCATCTCGTGCGGCTGGGTGGCGAAGGGCTCGAAAAGGCGGTGCAGCATGGCGGGCGGGATGCCGGGGCCGGTGTCGGCGACGTCGAGCTTGACGTGGTCGCCGTCGACGCGGCCGTGGATGCGCAGCTCGCCGCCGGTGCGATGCATGGCCTTGCGGGCGTTGAGGATCAGGTTCATGAGCACCTGCTGAAGATTGAGCGCGCTCATGTTGACCTGGACGGCGGGGACGTCCAGGTGCAGACGGATGCCGTCCTTTTCCGGCGGCCGGGCGAGGCACGCCAGCGCTTCGTCGACGACCGCGCGCAGCTCGGCCGGCCCAGCGTCCGCCTCGTCGCGCGCGAACCCGAGCAGCGACGAGGAGATCTGCGCCGCCCGCTGCGCCCCGGCCAGGGCTTTCTCGACCGCCTTGCGCATCAGGTCGGGGTCGTCCGGGTTCGCCAGGGCGAGCTGGGCGTAGCTGACCACGGGCGTCAGGATGTTGTTGTACTCGTGGGCGATCGTGCTGGTGAGGGTGCCGAGGGTCGCCAGGCGATGGGAGTGGGTCAGCTCCGCCCGGATGTGCTGCAGCTCGGTTTCCAGCTCGGCGAACTGCTCGAGCAGGCGCTCGACCTCCGCCAGGTCCGGTGAACGGGACGGCACCTGTGTATGGCCCATAAGACGACCCTCGCCCCCTTTCTATCGGCGAGGATGGATAGCGCACTTGATCGGCAGGTGCGTCCGGCGACGGCCCGCATGGTCCGATAAGCAGGTGACCGGCCGACAGTTACGCGCGAAGCGCGCGGTGCGGCGGGATCGGGGCGGATTGACGCGGCTGGGCGGCGGTGAACGGGGACGATGGTATGAGCGCTGTTCACTTCATCCGCGCCTGTATGCGGGCGACAGCGGGACGAGTTGGTGGCGATGGCATGTGAGGGGCTGGGGGTGAGTCTGTTCCTACGTGGCAGGCGCGGGTGCGGTGGGACGGGCGGGAATCGGGCTGGCGCGGCGTGGGCGCGTCGGGCGGATGGCTCGGGCCGAATGCGAAGGCGTTGGACTTGGCGCGGGTCGAAGTGGCTTGCCTGGCGTGGCCGGGACGGCAGTTGGCTGAGGAAGGCGGCGATCGTGCCGGGCGACATCCTCGGTGATGGCTTTGTCGGAGCATGTAGCGCTGAATGAGGTTGAGTCCGGGGGAAGGCGGCCGCGTGCTTGGGCGTGCGAAGGTGGAGGTGAGGCGAGGGAGGCGGCAGGGGGGACCGGCTCACCGAGAGGGCGGCTGTTCAGGCGGCCCAGTGCGTGGCTTGTCGAGGCAGCTCACGATGGCGAAGCGAGCCGATGCCCACCACCCTGGCGGGGACGTTCCATGTGGAACGCGCAATCTCCCGGGTCGTGGCAGGATGCACGTTGTCGGTGCGTACGCAGGTCGTGACCGCCCTTTCGGGCCCGGGCTTCGGTTCATGGGTCAGCGATGGCGAACGGCCGGGCGGGGTGATCTTTCACGCGCTCGTGGGCCGCGCGACGATGACAGGAAAGGTTCACCTGGCACTGCCGTTCCACGTGGAACCATTGGTGGGATGGCGCGTCGGGCGGTACACTGCCCGCCATCTCATGGTGTCGGGGCACGGGAGCAGGGCACCGCCAATCATTCCGCGAATCGATCACTACGCGATATGGAGGAGCGTTGATGGCCAGTAATCGCAAGCGTCCGTCCCGTCTGGGTCGCGGGCTCAGTTCGCTTATGGCCCAGTCCGTGTCCACCACGCCGCCCGCCGATGCCGCGGCGGACGATGCACCGGCTACGGTCACCACCGTACCCGACGCGCCCCCGCAGCCTGCGACGTCCGATAGTCAGGGCGATGCGGTGGAATCGGAATCGACGGGGCCGGCTGAGGAGGAAGCGGCGGTGGCTTCGGAGGAGGGTGGCGTGACGCTGTCCTATGTGCCGGTCGATCGGCTCCAGCCGAACCCGCACCAGCCGCGGCAGCACTTCGACGAGGCCAGCCTGCGCCGCCTGGCCGAGTCGATCCGGAGCGATGGGCTGATGCAGCCGATCGTGATCCGCCCGGTGTCGCCGGGGCAGCCGCGGGGCGGAGACGCGACCTACGAGATCGTCGCCGGCGAACGCCGCTGGCGTGCGGCCAGGCTGGCGGAGCTGGCGCAGGTGCCGGCGATCGTGCGCGAGCTGGATGATCGCGCCCTGGCCGAGTGGGCCCTCATCGAGAACCTGCAACGTGAGGACCTGAACCCCATCGAGCGCGCCGAAGCGTTCAGCGGCCTGGCGGAGCGCTTCGGGTTGAGCCACGACGAGATCGCCCGCCGCGTCGGGCTGGAACGCGCGACAATCTCTAACTTATTGCGTTTACTTAAGTTATCTGAAGAGGTGAAGCGACATGTCCGTGATGGATTGCTCTCGATGGGTCAGGCCCGGGCGATCGCGGCGGTGCCGGAGGGGGCGCGGCAACTGCAACTGGCCGAACGGGCGGTCAAGCAGGGCCTGTCGGTGCGCCAGGTGGAGCAGCTCGCGCGTCAGGGGACGGATGGCGGCGGCGCGGCGGGACAGGCGGGATCCGCGCAGGAGCCTTCAAAGCGGCAGGTGCGCTCGGCGTACCTGGCGGACCTGGAGCAGCAGTTGGCCGAGCAGTTGCAGACGCGGGTGAAGGTGCGGCCGGGGCGCAAGAAAGGCTCGGGCACCCTGACGATCGAGTTCTACTCGCTGGATCAGTTCGATGCGCTGATGGAGAAGCTGGGGGTGAGCGCCGAGTGAGGCGGATTGCGATGATTTCGCAGGCGTGAGCATGGCGATCTGCGATCGCCCGCTAAATAACTAGCGAATTTATCGCAGCACGTCTGAGGCGTGGCTGTCTGTTTCATCGCTCAT
>JBMCXL010000228.1:0-5490 GCA_048621015.1 Phycisphaeraceae bacterium | reverse complement strand
CGGCAGCGCTTGCCGAGGTCGGCGCGGCCGCTAAACTGGCACGGCATGAGCAGCCTCCTCACGCCCACAACCTTCACACTCGCCTACCTCGACTTCAACCAGTGGGCGGCCGTCGGCCTGCTGGTGCTCATGGCGATCATCTTCGGCGTGTTCAACGTCGGCCTGTCCGCCATCCTCGGCCCGCACCGCCAGGGCGCGATCAAGGGCACCGTCTACGAGTCGGGCATGAACCCGATCGGCTCGGCGCGGCGGCGGTTCAACGTCCGCTTCTACGTCGTCGCGATGACGTTCCTGCTGTTCGACGTGGAGATCGTGTTCCTCTACCCCTGGGCGGTGAGCTTCCTCAGCCTCGGCGGCAGCGAGGGCCAGGCGCTGACGCCGCTGTTCCTGTTCCGCGCCCTGTTCTTCATCCTCACCACCGTCGTCGCCTTCGTCTACGCCTGGCGCAAGGGCGTGTTTCAGTACGACTGAAGCAGAGGGGCAAGGGCGAAGGCGGAAGTCCGCGCGCCGCTTGCGGCTTCGCGCTGCGCCTGAACACCGGTGACCCTCGCGAAGCCGCAAGCGGCGGGAACACCAGACTCCCACTCCGTACTTCGCACTTCCCCCTGTACCCTCCCCCTACCTCTCGCAGCGCGCAAAAAGTGACCCCGGAAAGGGTCGGGGGGTCGTCGGACGCCTTTCACGGGGTCACACGCTGTGATCGAATTTGTTTGAGTTGAGCACTGCCGTGGAGGGGCGTGGTTCAGCCTCTCCTCCGCGTGGGGGCATTCTTTTTATCGGTTGATGGGCGTCCTTGTAAACCCTTTCAGCACCACTTCCAATCAAAATCAGGTGTTCCCCTGAAGGCTTTCAGCAAGGCGCGAACCGCGCGCTTCCGGTTACCGGATTCAACGGTCCGAATTCAGGTTTTACCCTGATCCTCTCTTGCCCTGCCGGTGCATCATGGCGATCATGGAGCATAGTTACGGATCCAGTCCTATCCAGTCTGTCCGTTCTTCTTTGATGTCCAGCGGTCATTTCACCACGACCCCAAAGTGGGGGTGCTGGGAGTACGCCATGCGCCGCCTGCACACCAAGCTCGACTCGTTGACACCGCGCGAACGCGAAGTGCTCACCCTGATCGGTCACGGCCTGTCCCTGCCGGAAATCGCCAGCCGCCTGCACCGCAGTCAGAAGACGGTGGAGAGCCATCGTCTCGCGCTCGGCCGCAAGCTCCGCGTGGGCAACCAGGTCGAGCTGGCGCGCATCGCGATCACCGCCGGCCTGGCGCCCCTCGACGGCAACGGCGAGGAGGAGCAGGAGCACCGCCTCCACGACCTGCGTGAGGAGGTGACCCGCCACCAGCCCGCCTGGCGCGCCATGCGCGCGATCGACGCGGCGCTGAGCACCCGCACCGGCCATCGCTACCTGCGCACCCTGGCGCCGCGGTTGTGCGAGGCGCTGGGCGTGCGCGGCGCGATCCTGACCGAGTTCCTCGGCCGCACACCGCGCCGATACTGCCGCGTCCTGGGCAGCAGCAACGGTCAGGCGCTGGAGTGGGACCGCATGCCCCTGCCCGGCACGCCCTGCGAGCGCGTCGCGCAGGAAGGCTTCGGCCGGTTTGAGCGGGAAGCGCTCGGCTCGTTCCCCGAAGCGCCGCTGTTGCGCGAAACGGGGGCCGAGAGCTACATGGGCGTTCGCCTCCAGGGCGCGCGCACGGAACCGATCGGTGTGCTGGGGCTGCTGCACGACGGGCCGTTCGACGACCAGTGCCAGCCGGAGCTGATCCTGCGCATCTGCGCCGCCCGCGCCGCCGCCGAGCTGGAGCGCGCCCGCATGGAGGAAAAGCTGCTGCAGCTCAGCGAACATCTGGACCGGCGCGTTCAGCAGCGCACCGTTCAGCTCCAGGAGGTCAACCAGCAACTGCGCCAAAGCGAGCGCAAGTTCCGCACGCTGGTCGAGACGATGAACGACGGCCTGGCGGTCATCAACGCCGACGGCCTGCTCACCTACGTCAACCACCGCTTCTGCGAACTGCTCGGCCGCCCTTCCGAACAGTTGATCGGCCGCAGCCCGACCGCGTTCTTCGCCGAGCCCAACGACATCGCCTGGTTCACCGCGCGCGACTTCGAACGCCGACAGGGCACGCACCAGCCTTACGAGCTTCAGTTCCTGCATGCCGACGACCACGTCGTGACCGTGCGCGTCTCGCCACGCTCGCTCTTCGACGACGACGGCCGATACACCGGCTCCTTCGCCGTCTTCTCGCCGATCGACGAGCTGTAACACCCTCCCGCCCGGCCACTCCCTCCCCCTCGCGCCCGCGCGCCGCTTGCGTCTTCGCGCCAAGTCGCGACTACAATCCCCTCACCATGCCCGAGCGCCCCACCCTCGCCCCCACCGCCCTCATCGTCGGCTGCGGCTACCTCGGCATGCACCTGGCCGCGCGCCTCATCGGGCGCGGCGTCACCGTCTTCGGCACCACGCGCAGCGAGACCCGCGCCCGCCAGCTCGCCCGCCTCGGCGTGCAACCGCTCATCGTCCACGTCACCCAGCCCGTCACCCTCGCCGCCCTGCGCCCCGCCCTCGAAGCCGACGCGCTCGACGTCTACTACATGATTCCCCCCGGCCGCCCCGACCGCTCGCCCACGCCACGCCAGACCATCCTCGGCGGCGCCGCCCACGTCCTCAAAGCCCTGCGCAACTCGCACGCCAACGTCCGCCGCGCCGTGCTCGTCTCCTCTACCGCCGTCTACGGCCAGGCCGACGGCCAGCGCATCGACGCCGACACACCCCCGCACCCCACCGGCGAACGCAGCCGCCTCCTGCTCGAAGGCGAGACCCACTGGCTCACCGCCGGCCGGCAGTATCACGTCCTGCGCCTCGCCGGCATCTACGGCCCCACGCGCATCATCGGCCAACGCGCCCTCCAGGACGGCGCCCCGCTCATCGGCAACCCCGACGCCCTGCTCAACCTCATCCACGTCGACGACGCCGCCGCCCTGCTCATCGCCCTCATGACCGCCGACGCCCCCGCGCGCGTCGAGCTCGGCTGCGACGGCCACCCCGTCCCCCGACTCGCCTACTACACCCACCTCGCCCAGCGCCTTGGCGTGCCCGCGCCCGAGGTCATCGACGACGAACAGGCCGCCCGACAGTTCGGCCTCAACCTCGACCGCCTCCGCCGCTCCGCCTCCAAGGCGCTCGACAACATCCGCACCTGCCAGCGCACCGGCTGGACACCCCAATACCCCACCTACCGCCAGGGCCTCGACGCCGCGCTTCAGCAGCAGACATCCTGATCGACGCGCGCCACAGCAACCAGGCCGCGTGGGTGACTCCGCGAACCGCCTGCCCTGCCCACCTCAACCGCGCGACAACGCCCCTGCCCGAAACGCGCGCGGGCTCACGCCAAAGCATCGCCGAAACCGCGTGCTGAAGTAGAACGCATCGACATAGCCCACGCGCTCCGCCACCGCCGCGATCGGTTCCGCGGTCATCTGAAGCAGCGCCGCCGCCCGATCGAGCCGGCGCTGTTCGAGAAAGCGCATCGGCGTCAATCCCACCTGCGCCCGAAACAGACGATTGAGCTGCGCCGCCGACATGTCCGCCGCCTCCGCCACATCCTCCAGCGTCCACGGCTCGTCCATGCGCTGCGCCAGCATCTCCATCGCGCGGCGCAACCGACCATCCAGCCGCTGCACCGCGGCGCGCGGGTTCACCGCATCGCACGCCAGCAGCGCCGCTTCCAGTCGGTTCATCGCCAGTTCGTCGCGCCGCGGCTGCGCGCCCTGGTAATACTGGTGCGCATCCACCAGCGCTACGCGCACCGGCGAGGCCGCCTCGCGCGACAACGGTCCGAGGCGCATCACCTCCGGCGCCGCCTCATCGATGGCCGGCCAGTCCAGCCAGTCCAGCCAACGATCGCGCGCCACGAACAGCGCCCACGCCCGCAACCACGTACAACCCGGCGCCGAACCGTACGCCAACGGCGCGCCCGGCCGAAACAGCAACACGTCACCGCGCTGCAACGCAAAGTCACCCGCCCGCGTCCCCACGCGCCCCCGTCCGCCCGTGGTCATCAGGATGAGCCACGCGCCCTCGACCCCGCGCGGCCGACGGTACCACTGAGCGACCGGACATCGGTCCACGCCCGTGATCAACGGCGCCGGCCGCAGGTGCCGCCTGTCCTCGTGCTCGGCCATATCGGCCACCATACCCCCGAATGACGAAATACCAAAGGTATTTGATCCACCCACCCATGGCCAGCACCGCGGCAGTCGCGATAATATGTGGCTTTCGCCAACGTTCGCCGCAGTCCCACCGCTGGATGGAAACCTCGCCATGAGTCAGAACCAAAGCTCCCCCACCGCCACCACCGACCACGCCGGCCTCGATCAGGACCAGCTCGATGCCTTCTGGCGCGACGGCTACCTGCCGCTCGGCAAGCTCCTCGACGACGACCACCTCGCCACCATGCGCCCGGTGTACGACCAGACCCTCAAGGAAGCGGAAGCGGCGAAACAAACGCGCACCCTGCGCGCCGGTCGCGACGAAGCTTCACAGCAGCGCTCCATCACGCAGCTCACAAACGCCTACCGCCACCACATCGGCTTCATGCAACTGCTCTACCACGCACCGATCCTCGACGCCGTCGAGTCGATCATCGGCCCCAACATCATGCTCTTCCACGACCAGGTGCTCTACAAGCCGCCCCACACCGGCAGCGCCGTTCCGTGGCACCAGGACAACGCCTACTGGAAACTGCGCCCTGCCAACGCCGTGAGCTGCTGGCTCACGCTCGACGACGTCGACCGCGACAACGGCGCCATGCAGGTCATCCCCGGCAGCCACCTCCACCCGCGCCGGCACGGCCATGCCGACAGCGACGTGTTCCTCTCCATCGACGATGTCGACCAAACGCGCGCCACCGTCGTCGACCTGCCCGCCGGCGGCGCGATGCTGCACCACTGTCAAACGCTGCACCACACGCAACCGAACGTTACTGATCGCCCGCGCCGCGCCTTCGCGATCCACTTCATGACCATGGGCACGCGCCGCGATGACGATGACCAGCCGCTGCGCGTCGGCTGGGAGCACCCGATCCTGCGGGCCCGGCTGTAGACGCGCGCCGCCCAACCCAAGAACAAAGCCGCGCGGGTGAGTCCGCGAACCCCGCGGGTATCCGCCACGCGGTCCGCATTCACAAGCGCACCGCCACCGGACCGGCCATCGCGCTGTGCTACACTTAGGGGATATGACCCCCTCGCCCCGCGAAGCCGAAGCGCCACCCGCCGCGACGCCCAGCGACGACCACCCCCTTCTGCACGACCTCACCGCCCCGCAGATCGAGGCGGTCACCCACGTCGACGGCCCCCTGCTCGTGCTCGCCGGCCCCGGTTCGGGCAAGACGCGCGTCATCACCCGCCGCGTCGCCTACCTCGTGCGCGGGGTCGGCATCCCGCCCTGGAACGTGCTCGCCATCACCTTCACCAACAAGGCCGCCGGCGA
>JBMCXL010000227.1:0-5532 GCA_048621015.1 Phycisphaeraceae bacterium | reverse complement strand
GGTTTGTGCGCACAAGGTGGGCCCACGGTCGGGAGACCGTGGGCTTTCGGGGGGGTGTTGCTATACGGTGACGGCGCTGTCGGTGGTGAGGAGGTTGTTGAGGGCGGTTTCGCCTTCGAGGGCGTGGAAGGTGAGTGTGTAGGATCGGGTTTCGCCGGGTTTGAGCCATTGTTCGGCGAGGGGGTGGTCGTCGTTGGCCTTGCCCATGAGCGAGCCGTGGAAGGGCTCGAGGGCGGTGACGTAGGAGCCGGCGTGGGCGAGGTGGCGCCAGTTGGCGAGGCGCGGCAGTTCCTCGGGGGAGAAGCGCATTTCCAGGCCGACGTTGCGCTGCGTGTTGACGATGCCGATGCGCGCCAGGCCGTCGTCTTCCGCGACGGCGTCGATGATGATGCCGTCCTCGTTGGGGCCAGCGTGGGCGTCGAGGGGGTCGGACATGGTCTTGAAGCGGTCGAGGGTTTGGGGGTCTGGGCGTTGCGGCATGGTGGCGCCCCAGGCGCAGTGGAAGTTGCCGCGATAGACGAGGCGTGCGCCGGTGTCGAGCAGCGGATAGCCGAAGTTGACGTGATAGAGCCAGTTGTGCGCGACGGTTTTGTTGCCGCGGTTGGTGATCTGGTCCTCGATGGTGAAGGCGGGGATGCCGAGGGTGGCGCGGATGGTTCGGCGGACCTCGACGATGGGGCCGAACAGGCGCGTGTCGCGGATGGCCATGTCGAGGCGCATTTCGTGCTCGTTGCGGCGCAGGTCGGGGTTGCACACGGCGAGCAGGGCGGCGGGGGTGTTGGAGTGGTGGCCGTGCTGGCCGATGTGGGCGCCGTCCTCTTCGCGTGCGCTGCCGATGTATTGGGGGCCGCAGGAGGTGACCAGTCCGCCGGGCCAGCCGACGGTCCACTCGCCGTCGCGATGGTATGCGGGGTTGGGGGGCTTGTAGCCGTTGGCGGAGAGATAGGCGAGGTTCAGGCCGTTGTGCGAAGCTTCGACGATGTCGCCGCCACGGTCGATGGCGACGGTGAAGCGCAGGCCGGCGCCGGTGTCGACCATGGCGACGCGGCAGGCGGGTGTGCCGCCGGCGTCGGGATGGTCGAAGGTGGCGGTGCGGATGCCGCCGACCTGGTGGATGATCTCGAACTTGTCTTCGTCGAAGGTTTGGGGCGGTGGCGTCATGGCGGGGTTTCTGGAGCCGGGCGTTGGGCCGGGCGTTTGGAAGCGGAAGCGCGGTTGGGGGTAGAATGGTAACGAATCGTGGCGGGGCAATCACAGGAGCGTGAGCGATGCCGATTTACGAGTATGCATGCGAGCAGTGCGACGCGGTGACCGAGGCGCTGCGGAAGATGAGCGAGGCGGACGAGCCGATTGTCTGCGAGAAGTGCGGCAGCGACCGGACGAAGCGCGCCCACAGCGTTTTCGCGGCGGGCAGCGGGGACGGGGGCGGCGACATGTCGCTGCCGGTGGGCGGGCCGGGCGGTTGTCCGTGCGGCGATCCGAACGGGCCGTGCAACCTGTGACGCATGGTCGGCGGCGCGGCGATCTGGTAGTCTCGGCGTGGTCAAAAGGATCGCGCCATGAACGAGACGTCGTTGATTGAGCCGTTGCAGCGCATGGGCGCGCAGTGGCTGCACTTTCTGGAAGCGCAGAGTTGGGACTGGCCGCACGCGCTGGATGGCGAGCCGTGCCGGGTGTATGGCACGGGGTTCTCCTCGTGGGGCGCGTGGGCGCAGCTCAACGGTGCGCTTTTGCTGGCTGAAAGCATCACCTGGCCGGACGCGTTGTTCACCGACGCGCCGGCGCGCTATCGCACGGTGGAGGCGCGCGTGAGCGAGGCGCTGGCGCTGCTGCGCTATGGCGTGGGCTATCACGCGACGGGCGAGTTCGACGGCGCATCGGACAACCGCTGGGGCGGCGAGCCGCGCGCAGCGGAAGAGAAGGAGGGCTACGACAACTGGCATTCGCCGCTGTGGACGTGCTTTCTCGCGGAGGTGATGTTCGCGATGGAGCCGCACGTGCCCGAGGCGCTGAAGCGGCGCGTGGTGCGTGCGGTGGAGCACGATGCGGACGTGCAGGCGTCGCTGGGGCTGTTCAACTTTGACGGTCACGCGGCGGACGATCCGCAGCGCGGCGGCTCGCACCCGGAATCGAACGCGTGGAAAGCGGCGCTGCTGGCGCTGGCGCGCGGGCTGTGCGGGAAGGATCATTCCAGTGCGCCGGCGTGGTATGAGCGCGAGCTGCGGTTGTGGGCGTCGTCGTTCGCGATGCCGGGCGACGAGCAGAGCGAGGAAACCTGCGACGGCCGGCGCGTGGGTGAGCTGGTGGTGGGCAGCCACATGGCGCCAACCGGGACGATCATTCATCACCGGTTCCTGCATCCGTGCTACTCGGTGTTCTCGCTGCTGCCGCGCGTGCAGGCGGCGCGCTTCTGCGCGCGTTTCGGCATGGATTATCCGGAAGCGGCGGCGCGGCACGAAGCGCTGGCGTGGGCGCGGCTGGAGCAGATGATCCTGCCGGGGCGCGTGATCTACCCGGCGGGCAAGGACTGGCCGCGGTGGATCTATGGGCAGATGTACCTGCTGCCGATCGCGGCGCACAGGATGATCGTCGACGGGCAGGACCATCGGCCGATGCTCGAAGCGTTGATCGAGACGCGCCGGCGCGATGCGGAAGCGAGCAGCGACGGCAGCCTGATCCTGCACCGTTTCGGCGCGCTGCCGGAGATGCACATGTGGCAGGCGCACCGGTTTGAAAGCGACGCGGTCTCGTCGCTGGCGCAGACCGTGGCGATCCTGCGCAACGGCGCGGCCGGCGCGGGGCGCGCGGCGCAGCCGGCGGTGTCCGTGAGCGCGCGCTGTCACGAACCGCTGGCGAAGACGACTTACGAGCGGCGGCTGTCGGGCTTTTTCGCCATCAGCGGGCGCGCGTGCCAGGGGCCGGCGCAGTTGACGGTGGTGCCGGCGTCGAGTCCGCACATGCTGGAGTGGGCGGGCAACGGGACGATGAGCCTGGAGCTGCGCAACCTGATCCATCCGGTGGCGCATTCGATGGTGCTCGATACCGAGGTGGCCGCCGGCGACGGCGAGCGCGGCTTCGCGGGGCGGATCGAGCTGGACTATGGCAGCGGCCGACTCGCGCCGCCGCAGTACGTCGGGCGCATCCTCGCCGGCGTCGATGCCGAGCGCGACTGGATGCTCGTGCACCAGGAGGTGACCGCGCGCGCTTACGCGTTCGCCGACCGCATCGCGCTGCACACGTGGCGCATCGCGCAGGAGGTGCACAACGGCAACCGCCGGCGTCTGACGTTCGAAGGCGGGGCGCTCGACGTGCCCGCCGGCTGCGCATTCGATCGCGACCTGGAGAGCCGATGGGTCTGCGTGGACGACGGGTTGTGTTTGTCGCTGCCGAGCGATAGCGGTCTGAGCTGGCACTTGTCGCAACCGGCGGTGAAGCAGAACGAGCAGCCGCTGTCGTCGGAGCGGCGCCCCATCGGCATCGCATGGCTGGAGCTGGCGGTGGTCACGCAGCGGCCGCGCGACGCGCGCACGCGCGCCGGTGAGCGGTTGGCGGCGGCGTCGGTGATGGTGTGCCCGGCTGCGGAGCCGGTCGCGTTCGCGGCGCGGGAGACCGACGCGGGCGTGCGCTTCGAGCCAGCGGGTGCGCAGGCGCGGCTGCTGACCACGGCGCCGGCGCTGCAGATCGAGCGATAGCAGGCGGACCCGCGGGGTTCGCTGCGCTCACCCGCGCGGCTTGCAGGGGGGGCGTGTTCGGCCCGTTTTTCAATCGTTGTTGAAAACGATAAGCTGGCATGTGGATGGCCGCGCGTGCGACGCGCGGGCGCGGCGTGATGTGAATTGGAAAGAATGCAGGCATGAGCGAACAAGTCAACATCGGCATCATCGGCACGGGCAAGGCGGGGCTGCTGTTCGGTCACGCGGTCAATGCGTCGAAACAGGGCAACCTCGTCGCGCTCGCCGCGGCCACGCAGGACGAGGCGGACCAGGCGAGCAACGCGCTCGGCGGCGTCAAGCAGGTCACCGACGACTGGAAAGCGCTGGTCGGCAACGACGAGGTCGATGCGGTGTTCATCTGTTCGCCAACGTTTCTGCACACCGAGATGACGCTCGCCGCGGCGGACGCGGGCAGGCACGTGCTCTGCGACAAGCCGATGTGCCTCAGCTCGGCCGACGCGGACAGGATGATCGCCGCGTGCGACAAGGCGGGCGTGATTCTGATGATCGGCTTCATCGAGCGATTCAACAACGCGTTCCGCGTGATGAAGGACCGCATCCAGAACGGGCAGGTCGGCGATCCTGTTTCGGTGCTTTCCCGGCGCGCGCATCCGCCGCGCAAGGGAAGCTGGATCATGGATGACAGCAAGAGCGGCGGCGCGTTCCTGCACACCGGCTGCCACAACATTGACCTGATCCAGTGGCTGTTCGACAGCCCCGTGACCGAGGTGCAGGCGATCGAGCGCGAAAGCGGCATCTCGCCGGGCTTCACCGATCTTTCCTCGGTGATCGGTCGGCTGGACAATGACGTGATGATGACGCAGGTCGAAAGCTATGCGCATCCCACGACCATGCCCATGGGCGTGGACCGCAGCTTCGAGGTGCTCGGCACAAAGGGCAGTCTCTATCTCGACCTGCTGCGCTCGCCGGTGACGCTCTGCGGCGAGGACGGCTGGAAGTACGAGGACGTGCTGACGTGGGTGAACGCCGACGGCCAGCTTTCCGGGGCGCTCGTGACCGAGACGGATTATTTCATTGACTGCGTGCAGCGCAACGAGCCGCCGAAGCTCGCCAGCGCGCGCGACGGCAAGCGCACGGTGCTGGTGTACGAGGCCGCGAAGGAAGCGGCACGCACCGGTAGCCGCGTGGCTGTGAAAGGTGTGTCATGAAACCGCCGGCGACGAAGCTGTGGGCTCGCGAGAGCAACGTGGTGGGTGACGAGGAAGTGGCGCACATGGATCGCTGGTGCGATCCGGAGACGGGCGTGCGCGTGCTGCGGCTGACGTCGCTGCCTTACGTCAACTCGCACATCTATCCCGAAGCGCCGGTGAGCATGCCGGACGGCAACCGCTTCATCTTTCGCCGGCGCGATCCGTTCGCCGGCACGACGCATTTCTGGATCGCGGACCTGACCACCCGGCAGATCCGCCAGATCACCGACGAGACGAACATCAAGAGCTTTCCCGTCGTCACGCCGGACGGAACGTCGATTTACTACACGGCCGGTGACACGATCATGCGCATGTCGCCGGAGACGTTCGAGCGCGAGCCGGTGTACGAAATTCCGACGGATCAGTTCGCCTCGATCGGCGGGGGCGGTTCGATCTCGCACTGCGGGACGCGCTTGCTGGCGCGCGCCTCGCTCGGGCCGGGCCGGCATGGCGTGGCGGTGATCGATCTGAAGAACCAGTCGACGCACATGGCGTTCGAGCATCCGGATTGCCTCAACCCGCACACGCAGTACTGCCGAACGAACGATTACAAGATCCTCGTGCAGGTCAACGACGGCATCGAGTTCGACGCCGATGGCAACCGCCTC
>JBMCXL010000226.1:0-5553 GCA_048621015.1 Phycisphaeraceae bacterium | reverse complement strand
GATATTCGGCGCCCAAACACCCGCGGGGTTCGCGGACTCACCCCGCGGCTTGAACGCCAAATCGGTCGCTGTGAAATAGTCTCTTAGCCGAGCCTGAGCGCAGCGAAGGTCGGGATGGCCGACCGGGCGCCGATGAGGTGACCATGCCCACCGCCCCCACCGATCCCGTCGCCTGGCACGCGCGCGACGCGGCTGAAACACTGCGCGCCCTGGAAAGCTCCGATGAAGGGCTGGACCTGTCACAGGTCCAGCAGCGCCAGCAGACGCACGGCCCCAACCGCCTGCGCCCGCCCGGCCAGCGCAGCCCGTGGGCGCGCTTCTTCCGCCAGTTCCACAACGTCCTGATCTACGTCCTGCTCGGCGCGGCGCTCATCACCGCGCTGCTCGGCGAGTGGATCGACACCGGCGTGATCCTCGCGGTCGTCGTGATCAACGCCATCATCGGCTTCTTTCAGGAAGGCAAGGCGGAAAAGGCGCTGGAAGCGATCCGGCAGATGCTCTCGCTCTCGGCCACGGTGATTCGCGAAGGCCGGCGCACGACCGTGCCTGCGGAAGAGCTGGTGCCGGGCGACATCGTGCTGCTGGAATCGGGCGACAAGGTGCCGGCGGACCTGCGGCTGCTGCAGGTGCGCGAGTTGCAGATCGACGAGTCGGTGCTTACCGGCGAGTCGGTGCCGGTGTCCAAGGCGACCGACGCGGTGGCGCGAGACGCGGCGCTGGGCGATCGCTTCGACATCGCCTTCTCCGGCACGCTGGTCACGCGCGGGCGCGGGCGCGGCGTGGTGACGGCGATCGGCGAAGCGACCGAGATCGGCCGGGTGAGCGAGATGCTCACCAGCGTGCGCAAGCTCACCACGCCGTTGCTGGAGCAGATTGCGCGCTTCGGCCGCGTGCTCTCGGCAGCGATCATCCTGCTCGCCGGCGCGACGTTCGCCTTCGGCGTGCTGTTCTGGCACAGCCCGTGGATGGAGATGTTTCTCGCGGCGGTGGGCTTGGCCGTGGCCGCGATTCCCGAGGGGCTGCCGGCGATCCTGACCATCACCCTCGCCGTCGGCGTGCAGCGCATGGCGCGCCGCCACGCGATCATCCGCCACCTGCCCGCGGTCGATACGCTCGGCTCGGTCACCGTCATCTGCTCCGACAAGACCGGCACGCTCACGCGCAACGAGATGACCGTCCGCACCATCGCCACCGGCGACGAGCGCATCGACGTCACCGGCGTCGGCTACGCACCCGAAGGCGGCTTCGAGCGCGACGGCGCGCCGCTGCCTCTCGACCAGTCGCGCCACCTCGGCCGGCTGCTCCACGCCGCGCTGCTGTGCAACGACGCCCGGCTGCACCACGACGCGGGACAGTGGCAGCTCGAAGGCGATCCCACCGAAGGCGCGCTGCTCACCCTGGCGCGCAAGGGCGAACTCGACCCCGAGCAGGAGAACCGCCACTGGCCGCGCACCGACGCCATCCCCTTCGAGTCCGAGCACCGCTTCATGGCCACGCTGCATCACAGCCACACGGGCGAAGGCGTGGTGTACGTGAAAGGCGCGACCGAGCGCGTGCTGGAGATGTGCACGCAGCAACAGGCCGGCGAACACCCCGCGCCGATCGACCGCACCCATTGGCAGCAGCAGGAAGAGCGCCTGGCATCGCAGGGGCAGCGGGTGCTCGCGCTGGCGTACAAGCCGACCCGTGACGAGCACGTCGAGTTGACCTTCGCCGACGTGGAGCAGGGGTTGATCCTGCTGGGGCTGGTTGGCCTGATCGACCCGCCGCGCGACGAGGCGATCGCGGCGGTGGGCGAATGTCAGCAGGCGGGCATTCGCGTGAAGATGATCACCGGCGATCACGCGCTGACCGCGCGCGCGATCGGGGCGCAGCTCGGCCTGGATCGAAACGAAAGCGCGCTGGTCGGCCGGGAGCTGGACCAGCTCGACGATGCGGCGCTGCGCCGGCGCGTGGAGGAGGTCGATGTCTACGCGCGCGTGAGCCCGGAGCACAAGCTGCGCCTCGTGCAGGCGATCCAGGCCAACGGGCACGTGGTGGCGATGACCGGCGACGGCGTGAACGACGCGCCCGCGCTGAAGCGCGCCGACGTGGGCGTGGCCATGGGCCGCAAGGGCACGGAGGTCTCCAAGGAAGCGGCCGACATGGTGCTGGCCGACGACAACTTCGCCTCGATCGCGCACGCGGTGGAGGAGGGGCGCGCGGTTTACGCCAACATCCAGAAGGCGATCCTGTTCATGCTGCCGACCAACGGCGCCGAGGCGCTGGTGATCGTCGCGGCGGTGGGGATGGGTTTCATGCTGCCGATCACGCCGGTGCAGATTCTGTGGGTGAACATGGTGACGGCGGTGACGCTGGCGCTGGCGCTGGCGTTCGAGCCGCCGGAGGCCGGGGCGATGCGCCGGCCGCCGCGCCGCCCGCGCGAGCCGCTGCTGTCGGGCTTTTTTCTGTGGCGCATCGGCTTCGTCGCGGTGCTGCTGTGGCTGGCGACCTACGGCCTGTTCCTGTGGGTGCGCCAGGACTCGGGCGAACTGGCGCTGGCGCGCACCGCGGCGGTGAACATGCTGGTCATGGGCGAGATCGTCTACCTGCTCAACACGCGCTATCTCAAGCGCCCCGTGCTGAATGCCGAGGGACTGCTGGGCAATCGCTACGCCCTGGGGGCCATCGCGCTGGTGCTGGTGTTGCAGGGGCTTTACACCTACCTGCCATGGTCGCAGCGGTTGTTCGAGACCGCGGGCCTGGCGTGGCCGCACTGGCTGGCGATCGTGTCGATGGGCGTTGTTGTGCTGTTGCTGGTGGAATTGGAGAAGTGGTTTCTTCGCCGCCGGGATGCGCGTCGCGCAGCGAAGTCTTCAGGCGGCCACTGAAATCGAGTAGCCCCAACGCCCGCAGATGGCGACGCAGGAGCCTTCTGCGGGATGCGTCATGCGCCGTCGTGCTCGATGTCCATCGCCAGCAGGTCCGCATCCTCGCGCAGCGGGCCGGCGACGGCGACGTGCTCGGGGTGATCGGCGTAGGTTTGCAGCGCGGCGCGGTCGGTCAGCGTCACGAGCAGGCCATGCGTGTAGCCCTGCGCGCGGTCGGTGAAGTTTTCGCCCACGGCGATGCGCTCGATGCCCGGCACGCGCCCCTTCAACGAGCGCAGGCCGTCGAGATGTTCCCGCTGCCGCGCTTCGCTGACGCCGGGCTTGAACCTGATCCACACCATGTGCTCAACCATGCCACTATGCTCCGGTTTTCGCCCCAGACCCTAGACCCCAGCCCCCAGACCCACCTCACTCCGCGCTCTGCGCGTTCAGCTTCTTCGAGCTTTCGATCCGTCGGATGATGTTCGTGGTGCTGCGGCCTTCGACGAGGTCGACCAGCACGATCTGGCCGCCGTAACGTTCGACGATCTCGTGGCCGACGACCTGCTCGCGCGTGTAGTCGGCGCCCTTCACCAGCACGTCGGGCCGCACCTGCTCGATCAGCTCGATCGGCGTGTCCTGCTCGAAGACGACCAGGTAATCGACGCTTTCCAGTTCGCTGAGCACCATCACGCGGTCGGCCTCGACGTTGACCGGCCGGCCGTCGCCCTTGATGCGCCGGATCGACGCGTCGCTGTTCACGCCGACCACGAGCAGGTCGCCCTGCTTGCGCGCCTCGCGCAGGAACTGCACGTGACCGGCGTGGAGAATGTCGAAGCAGCCGTTGGTGAACGCGATGGACCGGCCGGCGCGGCGATGCGCGGCCAGCTCCGGCAGCAGATGCGCCAGCTCACGCCGCTTGCCCAGCTCGGCATGGTGACGCTGAAGCAGCGCCAGCAGCACCTCGTCCAAGGCGATCGGCACCGCGCCGAACTTCTCCACCTCCAACCCCGCGGCCACGTTCGCCAACTCCACCGCCGCATGCCACGCCGCGCCATTGGCGCGCGCCGCGGCCAGCACGGCCAGCACCTCGTCACCCGCGCCGGTCACGTCGTAGACCTGGCGCACGTGCGTCGGCACCGTCGTCGGTTCGCCGCCGCGCTCCAGCAGCAGCGCACCGTGCTTGTCCAGCGTTAAAACCACCGTCTGAAGCGACAATTCTTCCAGCAGCCGCGACGCCATCGTGCGCACCTGCTCGGGGTCTTCGCCGGCGTCGCGCATCTGCGTGGCGCGCTGCGCCTCGGTGCGGTTGGGCGTGATGCACGTCGCGCCGCGATACTTCGTGTAGTCATCGATCGCCGCGGGATCGACCAGCACGGGAATGTCGCGCTGCTTCGCCAGGGCGATGAGGCGCTGGCACAGCGCTTCGGTGAGCACGCCCTTGTTGTAGTCTTCGAGGCAGAGCACGGCCGCGCCGTCGAGCAGGGTTTCGGCGCGCTGCACGAGCGCGTCGGTGAGCGCGTCGTCGATCGGCGTGCCGTCCTCGGTGTCGACGCGGAACATCTTCTGCGGATGGCGGTGCTGCGCGAGGCCGACGAAGTTGTGCTTGACCGTCGTGGGGCGCTGGTCGGTTTCGACCAGTCCCTGCGTGTCGCACCCGCCGGCTTCGAGCTGGGCGCGCAGCTCCGTGCCCGCGTCGTCGTGGCCGATGAGCCCGAGCGTGGCGACCTCGCAGCGCAGCGCGGCCAGCGCCATGCAGACGTTCGCCGCGCCGCCGGCCTGGTCGACCTGGCGCACGATCGACAGCACCGGCACCGGCGCATCGGGCGACAGACGATCCGCGTTGCCGAACGCGTGGCGATCGAGCATGAAATCGCCCGCGACGACGATGCGCTTCGTCTGCCAGCGGTCGAGCAGGTTGATGAGGTCCGAAGTCAGTTTCAAGTTCCAGGTTTCAAGTTTCAAGTTTGCCGCGCAGCAGTCGGTTTCAAGCCTTCCCCCTTGAAGGGGGAGGTTGGGAGGGGGTGAGGGCTTGAAGATCAGAAGCGCTGGTTCTTACGGTGCGCTGCTGAACTTCCAGCTTTCACCCTCCCCCTGCCCCTCCCTCGAGGGAGGGGGGTTGTGCGCGTGGTGGTGCGCCAACGCGTTCCTGCAGCAGTTTAACGAACGGGGCTTCGCCGTCGAGGAAGCGAACCGTGAGGGTCGGCCGCCAGATGGGGATAGCGGGCGCCTGGTCGGCTTTTTCGAGCAGCGGCTGCCATTTGACCCAATCCTTCTCCGTGGTGACGACCACCTCGGCACCGGCGGCGGCGGCGTCTTGCAGGAGGGTTTGCAGTTCGTCGGCCTGCCAGGCGTGGTGATCGCCGCGCGCGGTCAGGTGCACGACTTCGCCGGCCGCGTCGCGCAGTTGGCGCTCGAAGGCTTGTGCATTGCCGATGCCGCATGCGCCGGCGACGCGGCGCTGCCGCAGCCTTTCGATGGACAGCTCGTCCGTATCGCTGCGCAGCGTGCGCCAGACGGCGCAGGTGTGCGCGAGTGGTGCTTGGCCGGTGAGGTGCTGAATTCGCGCGTCGAGTTCCGCGCGCTGCGCGGCATTGATCTGATCGCTGCGTGTAACGATGACCGCATCGGCGCGGCGCAGGTTGACGATCGGCTCGCGCAGGAGGCCGCGCGGCAGGACGTGATCGTGGCCGAACGGCTGCGT
>JBMCXL010000225.1:0-5576 GCA_048621015.1 Phycisphaeraceae bacterium | reverse complement strand
ACGTTGTGGTTGTCGCTGATCCCCTCACCCCAGCCCTCTCCCAGCGGGAGAGGGAGTGGATCGCTCATTCCTCCGCCGCCTCCACCACGCGCCACGCCACCGCATACGTCCACGCTTCGTCGTGCGCATCGCGCTTGCGCGCCACTTCAATGCGGTACGCACCCGCCGGCGGCTGGTCGATGTAAACATGCTCGACGTTGTCGATGTCGCTGACCGAGCGGCCGATCACGCCGGACTGCCCATCTTCGCTCGTGTAATGCACGCGCAGGTCCACGTCCGCCAGCCGCGGCGCGTCGATCCAGTATCGCTGGCCCGTGAGCAGTTGCTCGGCGACACCGCCGTTGATGCGTCGATGCCAGGTCACGATCACCGAGATGCCGGCCGCGTCCTCGCCCACTTCCACGTGATAGGCCCGGCTCTGCTCGCGCTCGATGGCGCGATAGTCCCATCCCCGGGCCGACACCGTTTCCCCGCCCGGCGGCTGCATCCCCGCGTCCATGATGCGCAGGGCATGGCCCAGGTGCACGCGCCCCGCGCCGAGATGCTCGTCCAGCGGCTTGCCCGGCTCGGGGTTCCAGTTCCACGGCTTCACCGCGCCGGCCAGCAGCGCCGCCTTGATCACCTCCGGCCGCGCCGCATTCGGCGCATCCTCGCCCATGCCCTGCGCCATCTCCACCAGCCGCGCCGCGAACGCCGCGACCACCGGCGTGCTGTAGCTCGTGCGCGACTTGGGCGCGATCAACTCCGGCTTGCATCGGCCGTGCGTCTCGATCTGCGTGTAGCGCCCCGACGAGGCGCCGTTGGCCGCGCCGACCGCGATGGTGTTGTACGCACCGGCCAACAGCGCCGGCACCGCGCTGGTGCGCCCGTTGTTCACGCCGACGCACATGACCGCCCCTTGCGTGTCGATGGCGTAATCCACGCGGCGCAGCGCGTGGGCCGGCGCACGTTTGTCGCTCGCGCCCGGTTGGCCGTTGCTGATCCACGAGTGCGACCAGACGCGCACCGGTTCGTCGCGCGGCGGCGCGGGCTGGCCCATGCGCAGGTAGCCGTCGCTCAGCCAGTGGCGAACGGAGAAGTGGTGGACGGTTTCCACACCCGGCGCCAGCCCGCGCCGGCCGTAGATGAGCCCGGCGGTGTGCGTGGCGTGGCCGGAGGCGTCCGAAGCGCCGGAGCGGGCGCGGAGGGTGACGCCCCGGAAACGGTTGTCGTCGCGGTTGGGCAGATAGCCCTTGTCGCCGCCCTCGACCTGGCCCATCACCACGCCCCGACCGGTCGGCAGCGCCTCGCCGAACCGCTTGCGGGCGTCCGCCAGGCCGACCGCGACCTCGAAGGGCACATCCTCGCCCCGGCCGGCGGTGGAGGCTTCGGGGTCCGCTTCGTCTTCGGCAAGGATCGAGGACGGAAAGGGCGCCAGCCACCGCAGCAGCCCCAGGGCGCCGACCAGCAGGACCAGCGCGACCCAGCTTGCCCGTTTGGCGTTCTGCGTGGTGGTGAATGGCCAGGCGCTCACACGGCGATTGTATCGGGCCGATCCCGGCTGCCGGTGCATCTTTTGCTCGCCCGCGCGGGCGTCCGGCATGATATAGTGGATCCCCCGACCACAGCGGCGGCACGACCGGCATCGTTTGCCCGGCCGACGCTGCTTTTCCATATTGACGCTCAAGCAGGGCGGCGGTACCGTCGCTCGCCGTGGGGAGTGATCGGCCGATTACTCGAGGAGCCACATCATGATGCGACGGATCGTGCGCAGGCGGCGAACAGGGCAGTTCTTCCATCTCAGCGCAATCGCGACGGCGATGGCGATGCTGATCGGCGCCGCACCGGCCGTCGCACAGGACGTCGAGGCGCCCTTCACCGGCGTCGTCGTCAGCGAGCGCGTGCCCGTGCGCTCCGGCACCGGCAGCGCGTTCTACAAGGTCGGCGAGCTGGAGCGCGGCGCCATCGTTGAGGTCGAGGAGGTCAGTTGGGGCTGGTTCCGCATTCGCCCGCCCAAGGGCGTGTACAGCTACATCTCCAAGGCGTTCGTCGATGCCAGCGGCGACGGGAAGGTCGGCGAGGTCAACTCGGAGATGGCCAAGGTCAAGGCCGCGCGGCTGAGCGGCCCCGGCCAGAGCTACAAGGTCCATGCCGTGCTCAACAAGGGCGCGTCGGTGCGCATCGTCGACGAGGAAGGCAGCTTCTACAAGATCATCCCGCCGGACGACGCTTCGGTCTTCCTCCCGCCCGGCTCGGTCAAGCCGCGTTCGAGCGAGGAAGCCCAGCAGGTGCTCGCGGAGCAGGGCGAAGATCCGTCTTCGGACCCGGTCCGCGCCACCATCGAGCCGCCGGACGATGCCGACAGCTCCGACTCATCCAGTGATACGACCGGCGCGAGCCGTGCGGAAGCGAACGCGCCTGCCACCTCTGCCTCTGCCGACGAGGCCGAGGCCGAGGCGGACGACCCGGCCGAGGCGGCCACGGCGATGCAGGACGGATCGACCTCGGACGACACCGACCAGACGGACGAAGCGGCGACTGCCGCGGACGAGGCTGCCGCCGATCACGATGATGAGACGGATGATCAGACCGTTGCTTCCGACGACGACGCGGAGTCGACCGAAGCGTCGTCCGAGTCCGAACCGGCCGAGCAGACGGTCGCGGTGGACGAGTCGGATGCCGACGACGATGACTCCGCTGACGATGTCGCCGTGGCTGGCTCCGAGGAGGAGGCGGCGGACGAGGGCGAACCCGTTCCGTCCGCGACGCAGACGGTCAGTGCCAACGAGGGCAAGGACGTCGCGGCCGTCACGCCTGCCGTGTCGGATCGGCTCAAGCGCGTGGAGCGCCAGAACATTCCGTTGTTCATGAAGCCGCTCGAGGAGCAGCCGCTGGAGGAGATGATCGCCGACTACGAGGCGCTGGAGCAGGAGATGGCGGGCCTGCCCGCGGTCGACCAGCGGATCGTGCGCATGCGCCTCGCGGCCCTGCGCCGCAATCAGCAGCTCGCCGAGACGCTTGGCCGGATCAATCAGGCGCGGCAGTCGATCGATGCCGACCGTGAACTGCCCACGCGCCTGCGCGAGGATGCGGAGATCAGTTACGACGCGGTGGGCAAGCTGCTGGCCAGCGGGGTGTACGATGGCCGGACGCTGCCGCGCATGTTCCGGCTGATCGATCCGGCGACGGGGCGGACCTTGGCGTACATCGAGCCGACCGATCCGGTCATTCCGCACGAGATGCTCGGTGAGGTCGTCGGCGTCGTGGGGCGGAAACAATACAACGACGCGCTCAAGCTCCAGATGATTAACGTCGAAAAAGTCAATGTCCTGCGCGCGAAGCAACCGCAGGCGCAGGATGCGGAAGACGGGGAGTAGATGCGGAAGACGGGGAGTAATTGCTCCTGCTCTCGGCAATCCATCAGCGCGGCTCCACGTGAGCCGCGCTTTTTTTTTTGCGCCCCCGACCTTACGAGACGAAAGTCCGAAATATCCCTTCACGCGCGGCGCCAGTCCACCTGAGGCCCCTCACCGGCGCGACCGCTACGGCCTGCCGATTTTCAGGCGGTCGATCGCCTCAATATCTAACTTCCATGCAGCGCCCGGCCGATGGCAAGAGCGGAAGGCGTCACCGCACCGACGCGGATCGCCGCCGTTCTCGCAGTAAGGAGTTCCCTCGTGTCCAAACCGCTCCGCATCGGCCAGATTCTGCTCGACCAGGGCGTGCTCAACGAGCAGCAGGTGTTCGAGATCGTCCAGGAGCAGCAGCGGCTGCACCTGCCGTTCGGCCTGCTGGCCGAGCGCATGTTCGACGTCACGCTCGAAAGCGTCGAGCAGGCCTGGGTCGAGCAGTATCACCAGGCCACCGGCACGATCGACCTGTCAGCGCAGCGGTTCGACGAGCGCGTGCTGCGCCTGATCAACCGCCGGCAGGCGTGGCAGTTCGAGTTGCTGCCGGTGCACATCGAAGCGTCCGGTGAGCTGCTGGTCGCCGCCTCGCGCCAGCGCCTCGCCCGCGCGGTGACCTTCGTCGCCAGCCGCTTCAGTCACCCGGCCTATTTCCGCATCGCCGATCCCGATGAGCTGCGCGCGTATCTGCAGCGTTATTACCCCATGCCGGAGGTTTCAAAGGCGGTGCTCGAGCGCATGCGCACCATGACCGCGCCGACGAAGCGCTCCGCGTGAGGCGGATGCGGACTCGCCGAGCATGGAACAGCCACGAAAACGCACAAGAGGCGCAGAGAGAAAAAGCTCATGCTGCGCCTCTTGTGCCGCTTCGTGGCTATACCTGATGGGCGCTCTGCAGTGAATCCAGCTCCCGTTTTCCAGGATCGCTTGACCCCCTGTCGCTGAAGATCACCGCAAACAACACCGCCGCCAGCGCACACAACGCCGCGCCCACCGCGAACACCGCGAGCAGGTCCCATTCGGCCACCCGCCCGGCCGCCATGTTGCCGACGATGCGCCCCGTGCCGTAGACCAGCATCGCATACAACCCCTGGATCGAGCTGCGAAAGCTCGGCTCGGCGCGCTGGTTCAGATAGACCGGCGGCGCCACGTGAATGAGCAGCACCGTAAAACCGTGCAAAAGCTGCGTGCCCACCGCGATCCACACGTTCGGCCACGCATAGAGCAGACCCAGGCGCAGCGCCATGCTCCCCGCCGCGATCGCCATCAGCGCGCGCAAACCGAGCCGGCGTAAAAGAAACCCGAACGCGAGCATGAACCCGATCTCGACCGTCACGCCAATGTTTGCGATCAGCCCGAGCCACTGGTTCTCGATGCCGATCTGCTCGGTGAGATAGACCGGGTAGAACGTGTAGTATCCCGCCGCGGCGAGATGGCACAGCCACATGGCGCCGGCGAAGACCGCCACGCGCGGCTGGCACATCGCGCGCAGCGCCGCAACCGTCGGCAACTGCGCCGCGCGCTGCGCAAGCGTCGGCCGCCCACCATTCGTGCCGTTGCGCGGCGCTGGAATGTCCGGCGGCGGCCCCGCGCTGCCCGTCGTCTTCGCGCGCACCGCCGGCAGCCAGAACGCGTTCACCACGCCCAGCAGCGAAAACGCCACCGCCACGACCAGCGCCACCTCGATCGGCCCATCCGCGGCCAACCAGACATACAGCACCACCGCCGGCACCATGAACCCCAATGTCCCCCACACGCGCACGCGGTGATAAGGCACCGCCGCTTCGCCCGCCTCGCGGCGCTGCTGCTGCACGGTGAAGTTCAGGCCGTCCTGCACCTGGATGATCGGCATCGCCAGCAGCGCATGCACGCCGAACACCGCGAAGATCGGCCAGAAACCTTCAGTGGTCAGCAGCGCCGCCAGCGCCGCGCCGGAGCCGAGAAAGGTGAGCCCCAGCAGCGTCCGGCTCTCGATGCGCAGGTCCGCCAGCAGCGTCATTGCGACCGGCCCGAGCACGATCGCCCAGCCCATGAGACTGGCGATGTCGCCCACCTGCCCGTCGGTCAATCCTTTCCCCTCGCGCAGCAGCACCGGCAGATACGGCACGATGCTGCCGAGCACGGCAAACGCCAGGAAATACTGAAGCCGCAGGGCGCGCATAGACGAGCCATCGTAGCCCATCCCCAAGC
>JBMCXL010000224.1:0-5583 GCA_048621015.1 Phycisphaeraceae bacterium | reverse complement strand
GGAACATGCCCTGCTTGTGGATGAGTCGACGCTCCTCATCAACAGCCGGCGAGTACTCGAACAGCCCGCTGAGGGTGTCCGTGTGCAGCACGTAGAGCATGGTCTGGTCGGGTCCGCACGCCGAGACGTCGCCGAACACGGCGCGCGTCTGGTCGGCAACCGCGGCGGTCTGGCCAAGCCCGTGCCACGCGGCGGGCGTCTGCATCGAGCCCCAGATGGGATTGCCTGCCTGCCAGCCGGCGGTCGACTGCTGCCGCTGCTGGCGCTCACGGAGCTGATTGGCGAAGTAGCTGTCCAACTCGCGCGGTGCGGCCTCCCCCGGCCGGTGCAGGAACAATCGGCCTTGGCTGATGAATGCCACGGCTGGCATATTCGACAGGCCAGATGACGTCTGCTCCATCACCTTTAGCACCCCCTTCCTCAAGAAGACCTGGACAGTTTACAGCGTACCGGCCGCCGCACATCGCCCCATTGCACCCCGTCGCCAATCCGCTACGATCCTCTCTCTCCCCCGACTTTTGCCCGCCCACCCGCCGGAGAACCAACATGGCCCAGCAGAAAGCGACCAACATCACCTGGCACGAAGGCACCGTCCGCCGCGACGAGCGACAGGCCGCCCTTGGCCAGAAAGGCTGCACCCTCTGGTTCACCGGCCTCTCCGGCAGCGGGAAGTCCACCGTCGCCGTGGCGCTGGAGCAGGTGCTCACCCAGCGCGGCCGGGTCGCCTACCGCCTCGACGGCGACAACGTGCGCATGGGCCTGAACAAGAACCTGGGCTTCTCTGCGGAAGATCGCGCCGAGAACATCCGCCGCATCGGTGAGGTCGCCAAGCTCTTCGCCGACGCCGGCATCATCACGCTCACCAGCTTCATCAGCCCCTACAAGGCCGACCGCGATCTCGCCCGCCAGCTTCACGACGAGGCGGGGCTGCCTTTCTTCGAGGTCTACGTCGACTGCCCGCTCGACGAGGCGGAGAAGCGCGACCCCAAGGGCCTCTACAAGAAAGCCCGCGCCGGCGAGATCAAGGGCTTCACCGGTATCGACGACCCCTACGAAGCGCCGGAAAAACCGGAGCTGGTCCTGCGCTCGCACGAGCAGTCCATCGAGCAGGAGATCGAGCAGATCCTCGACCTGCTCGAAAAAGAGGGCGCGCTCGAAGCGTGAGCGTGAAGCAATGTCGAATGACCCGTGCACGAATGTCGAATGAATGCCCTGATGACCAATGACCAGTGACCAGACGCTCGCGCCCCCGCCGCTTGCGGCTTCGCGCAGCGCCTGAACACCGGACAGTTCCGCGAAGCCGCAAGCGGCGACACGGTTTCATGATGCGTCACGGGTCATTCGACATTCGACATTCTTTCGACATTCGTGCATTTGACATTCGACATTCCCCTTGGACCCGCGCCTCAAACTCCTCTACTTCGTCCTCGACATCGTCCTGCCCCTGGCGGTGGGCTATCTGCTGCATCGGCGCGGCGCGTTCAGCCAGCCGCGCCTCGATCGGCTGATGCACTGGAACATGCTCGCCGTCGTGCCGGTGCTCAACGGCCTGGCGTTCTGGCACGCGCAGCTCGACCCCACGCTTCTCTGGCTGCCCGTGTTCGGCGTGGTCATGCAGATCGTGCCGGGCCTGCTCGGCTTCGCCTGTGTCGGACGCAAGTACGACCACGGCCCGGAACGCGCCAGCTTCATCCTCGCCAGCATGCTCTCCAACCGCGGCATCGTCGGCACCATCACCGTCTACATCCTCTACCAGCAGGCCGGCTTCGTCTGGGCGCAGCTCATCATGCTCCTGGCGCCCATCGTCTTCTACCTCTTCTGCCTGCCGCTGGCGCAGTTCTACAGCACGCCCACTGACGAAAGAGCGCGCCCCTCGCTCGCAAAAATGCTGTTCACGCGCAACCAGGTCCCGCTGATCGGCATCGCCCTCGGCACCGCGCTGAACGTCGCCGGCCTGTCCCAGCCCGATGCCGTCGAACCGATGTTCCCCTGGCTGGTGCACCTGATGTCGTGGCTGTTCCTGCTGCCGGTCGGCTACGCGATGCGCTTCGGGCGGATGGGCGAATACTGGACCGACCTGCTCGAGTTGTCCGCCATCAAGTTCCTCATCACCCCCGCCATCATCGCCGCGCTGGCGTGGGGCGTCGGCCTGCGCGGCGAGATGCTCGCCACCGTCGTCATCCTCGCCGCCGCCCCCACCGCCGTCATGGCCGTCGTCGCCGGCCGCCTCACGCGCATCAACCTGCATCTGACTCTTGCCGCCTTCGTGCTCACCACCATCGTCTATCTCGTTATCGTCTTCCCCCTCATCCTGCTCATTTTCGGCCGAGCCGACTGAACGCGCATCCCCCAAAGCCCGCAGATGGCGACGAAGGAGCCTTCTGCGGGGTCGCCCAAACGCCGCGCCCCCCGACCACCCCATCTCCGCTACCCCGCCGCCACCGCATCTCCCATCAGATCGATCAACACTTCCCCCGGCCGCCCCGCCACCCCCACGCGCTCCAACAGCTTCAGATGCGGATAAAACTCCCCGACCTCCCACAAGTGATGCGCATCACCGCCGAAGCTGAGCTTCACGCCACGATCCAGACACATGCGCACAAACGCTTCGTGCGGCTCGTTGGTGTGATAGTTCAACTCCGAAGCGACCCCCGTCTCGCGCAGCACGTCCGCCAGCCACGGATACAGGCGCTGCGGCACCGGGAGATCGCTTCGCCGAAAGATGCGAAACGGATGCGCCAGAATGTGAATGCCCGTCCGGCACAGCCGCTCCGTGACGAACTGAAACTGTTCGACAAACCGCTCGGCATCGCGCTGCGCGGCCGGCTTGATGCTCTCGGGCAGGAAGTGCACCGCACCGACGACCACCTGTAACTGTCGGCGATGCGCCTCCAGCAACACCTGCTCGCCCTGGAAGTCCGCGTCGACCTCCAGCCCGCGCAGCAGCCGCGGCGTCTGGATGCGCTCCACCGTTTGCAGGAAATCCTCGATTCGCCAGTCGTCGCGGTTGGTCTTCGCGATGCCATGCTCGCAGAACTTGCCGCTGCCGAAATCGTACACGTTGAAATAGAGCTGGCCCGAATGCTCGGTCAGCGCCAGGCCGCGCAGCCCCATCATCTCGGCGAAGGCGGGCGAGCGCTGCGTGTGCACCGTCTTGGCGCAATACGCGAACTGCGTGTGGCTGTGATGATCGACCAGCCCCAGATCCGCGTCCATCGCCAGGTTTTCCTTGCGCACCGTCGGGGTGTTCTCATCATCGAGCGTGATCAGCGCATAGGCATGCGGGGCCTCGCACAACGCGCCCACCGCGAAGAACCCGCAGCGCCGCTCGTGCACCGATTCGCACGCCTGATGTGAATGACCCGCCACACACAGGTCCACGCCGCCGGCATGCACCGCTTCCAGCACCGCGTCGAGATTGGTGAACGTGTGCTTCAACTCCGCGCCGCGCGGGCGCACGGGCACATGCTGCGCCGCGATCACGAACCCGTCGAACCCGTCCCGCCGTGCCGCGCGCAGCCGCGCCAGATCCGCATCCACGCGCTGCGCATGATAGCCCGGTGCCTCGGGATCGACGAACGGCAGCACGCGCACGCGCCCGCCGAAATCCATCATCTCACCCGGTCGCTCGATTACTTCGTAAAACCGCTCCGCCGCCGGATCGTGATTGCCCGGAATCACCACCGATGGACACGCCAGCGGATCGAGGATCGCGCGCATCTCCTTCAGGTCCGCCTCGGCGCGCTCCGCCTCGGGATCGTCCAGCAGATCGCCCAGCACCAGCACCAGGTCCGGCTGAATAAAGCGGTTGAACCGCTCGACCGCACGGCGCAGCAGCTCCGCGCCGAACTCCCCGCGCCGCGCCGCGATCGTCGGCGGATCGCCGAAGTGCATGTCGCTGAGCACCGCGATCGTGAACGGCTTGTGCGCCTGCGCTGACGTGGTCATGAAACAACCGTAGCAAGCTCCATGTCGCCCTTCAACCGCCGCCCCCGCCACGCACACCGGATGTCGCCATGCGGTACCATGCGTTTGCGACATCCACCGCGATGCAGGAGCCAGGCGGCACCGTCATGCCAGAAACCGACACGCGGCCGAACATCCTCTGGATCACGATCGAGCATCACCGCTACGACGCCATCGGCGCGCTGAACAACCCGCACGTGCGCACGCCGAATCTCGACCGCCTCGTCGCCGAGGGCACCGCCTTCACCCGCGCTTATTGCCAGAGCACCGTCTGCGTGCCCAGCCGCGCGAGCTTTCTCACCGGCCGCTACCCCGCCGCGACGAAGGTGCGCCAGAACGGCCAGGACATTCCTCCCACCGAGCGCCTTTTTCCCCGCCACGCGCGCGATCACGGCTACGACACCGCCCTGTTCGGCAAGCTGCACGTGTCGCACGCGTTCACCGGCGAGGAGCCGCGCATCGATGACGGCTACCGCGTCTTTGAATGGTCGCATGCGCCGCTGCGCCACTTCGGCGGCGCGTATCGCGCGTGGGTGGAAAAGCAGGGCGGCGACTACGACACGCTCTATCGCTCGGGCGAGGTGCTCAACGCCCAGGTCTGCGCCGATGCGCGCCTGCACCAGACGACGTGGTGCTTCCAGCGCGCCGGCGAGTTCATCGAGCACGAAGCGACGGGGCCCTGGCTGGTGAGCATCAATCCGTTCGCGCTGCACGATCCGTTTCAGTTTCTGCCCGAGTATTACCAGCGCTACGATCCCGATTCACTGCCGCCGCCGCTGTTTCGCGAGGGCGAGCTGGCGACCAAACCCGAGGTGGTGCGTGCCGCGCAGCACGGCAGCGGCTTCGACCGGCGCGGCTTCGCCGAGACGACGGAGCGCGAGCACCGCGAGATGAAGGCGGCGTATTACGCGACGCTCGAACATCTCGACGCGGAGCTGGGGCGATTGCTCGACCGGCTCGACCGGCAGCGCACGCTGATCGTGCTGCACGGCGATCACGGCGAGATGCTGGGCGATCACGGGATATTCGCGAAGGGGCCGTACTTTTACGAGGGCGCGGTGCGCGTGCCATTGGTGTTTTCGTGGCCGGGGCGCGTGCCGGCGGGGCGCGTCAACGATGCGCTCGTGGAGCTGGTGGACGTGGTGCCGACGTTGTGCGAGCTGGCCGATCTGTCGCAGCCGCCGGGGGTGCAGGGACGCTCACTGGCGCCCGTGATGCACGGCGAGGCGTCGCATCGCGAAGGTGTGCTCTGCGAGTATTACAACGCCAACCCGGCGAAGAACGCGCCGGACGGACGCGCCCATTACGCCACGATGTGGCGCGATCAGCGGTACAAGGTGATCGTGCATCACGGTGACGCGCTCGGTGAGTTGTACGACCTGGAGCGCGACTCGGAAGAGTTCGACAATCTCTGGGACGAGCCGAACCATCGCGAGCTGCGCGAGTCGATGGTGCGCTGCGGCTTCGATGCGAAGGTGTTCGCGACTGACCCGCTGCCGCAGCGCACGGCGAATTTCTAGAACGCACGCCAACCAAGCGCAGCAGCCCCGCCTCAACCCCCCTCCCTTGAGGGAGGGGCCAGGGGAGGGTGAAGCGCTCTGCAACCAAGAGCGCAGA
>JBMCXL010000223.1:0-5597 GCA_048621015.1 Phycisphaeraceae bacterium | reverse complement strand
GCATCAAGGTGATGGGCTCGGACCTGGACGTGCTCGCCGAGACGTCGCAGCGCATCGCCGACGTGGTGCGCACCGACGAGCGCACGCGCGAGCACGTCACCAGCGCGTACGCCGACCAGAGCATGGGCGGATACTACCTGCATTTCGACGTGAACGCGGCGCGCGACCGGATCGCGCGCTACGGTCTGACGGTCGGCGACGTGCAGGACACCATCGACAGCGCGGTGGGCGGCATGAACGTCAGCCACACGGTCGAGGGTTTGGCGCGTTATCCGATCAACGTGCGCTACCCGCGCGAGCTGCGCGACAGTGCGGCGAACCTGGAGCAGGTCCTCGTCGCCACGCCGAGCGGTGCGCAGGTGCCGCTGGGTCAGCTCGTGCCGATCGACACGGTGCGCGGCGCGCCGATGATCAAGAGCGAGAACGGCCGGCTGACGTCGTGGGTGTACGTCGATATCACGGGGGCCGACGTCGGCAGCTTCGTGCAGAATGCGCAGCAGGCGATCGCGCAGCGCGTCGAGATGCCGGCCGGCACGAGCCTGGTGTGGTCGGGCCAGTACGAATACATGCAGGAGACGTGGGAGCGCTTGAAGGTCGCGGCGCCGGCGGCGCTGGTGGTGATCGTGCTGCTGCTCTACCTCGCGACGCGAAGCTGGTTCCAGGTGATTCTCGTGACGGTCACGGTCGTATTGTTCGCGCCGATCGGTTCGGTCTGGCTGCTGTGGTTGGCGGACTACAACATCTCCGGCGCGGTGTGGGTCGGCATGATCGCGCTCATGGGCCTGGCCGCGGAGACCGGGCTGGTGATGCTGCTGTACCTGGACAACAGCGTGAAGCGTTATGCGGCGGAAGGGCGCTTGCGCGACGCGGACGATCTGTGGTATGCGATTCACGACGGCGCGGTGCAGCGCATTCGGCCGAAGACGATGACGGTCGTGACGACGTTCACCGGCCTGCTGCCGTTGATGCTCACCGCGCAGGGCGCCGGTGCGGACACGATGCGCCGGCTCGCGGCGCCGATGGTCGGCGGGCTGGTGACCGCGTTCGTTCTGGAACTGCTGATCTACCCGGTGGTGTTCTATCTCGCGGTGCGCGCGACGATGCGGGGGGCGGCATGAGCGCGTCGGCCGCGGTCGCTATACTCGGTCGGCGTGGGACCGAATGAACCCGATCGAGAGGTCATGTGGCATGGAAGATCAGCGTGAGCGGCCGAACGTCCTGTTGATTTGCACGGACCACTGGGGCGGGTGGTACAGCGGGGCGGCGGGGCATCCCGTGGTGATGACGCCGACGATCGATCAGTTGGCGCGCACGGGCACGCGCTTTTCCAACACGTATTCGGCGGCGCCAACGTGCGTGCCGGCGCGGCGGTCGCTGATGACGGGGCAGTCGGCGCGCACGCATGGCGATCGCATCTTCAATGAGCACCTGCGCATGCCGGATCGGCAGCAGGTGCCGACAATGGCACAATGCTTCCGCGACGCGGGCTACCAGGCACACGCGGTCGGCAAGCTGCACGTGTATCCGCAGCGTGATCGTATCGGGTTTGACGAGGTGATCCTCAACGAGGAGGGCCGGCACCAGTTCGGCGACCCGGCCGACGACTGGGAGCTGTTTCTGCAGGAGCAGGGCTACGCGGGGCAGGAGTACGCCAGCGGCGTGTGCAACAACGACATGATGGTGCATCCGTGGCACCTGCCGGACCGTTGCCATCCGACGAACTGGGCGGCGCGCGAGATGTGCCGGATGATGCACCGGCGCGATCCGACGCGGCCGGCGTTCTGGTATCTCTCGTTCGTGGGTCCGCATCAGCCGATGTGGCCGACAGAAGCGTACCTGGACATGTACCGTGACGTGCCGATCGACGAGCCGACTTATGGCGATTGGTCGGCGGAGTTCGATCGTTTGCCGTGGATGCTGCAGGCACGGAGCCATGTATTCGCCGCCACCCGGATGTCGCATCACGAGATGCAGATCGGCCGGCGCGCCTTCTACGCGTGCATCACGCACATCGACCACCAGATCCGCGTGGTCATCGGCTACCTGCGCGAGCAGGGATTGCTCGAGAACACCATCATCGCCTTCACCGCCGACCATGGCGAGATGCTCGGCGATCACGGCCTGTGGACCAAGGCCTACATGCTCGAAGGCTCGAACAAGATCCCGTTCATCGTCAGCCTGCCGAGCGGCGACGACCGCCTTGCGCGTCATGCGACAGATGATCGGCTCGTGGAGATTCGCGACGTCATGCCAACGCTGCTCGACCTGGCCGGCCTCGAGATTCCGTCCACGGTCGATGGCCTGAGCGTGCTGCGCGACCAGCGGCGCGCGCATCTCTACGGCGAGCACTGGGAAGGGGCCATGGCCAACCGGATGGTGCGCGACCAGCGCTACAAGCTCATCTGGTACCCGGCCGGGAACGTCGTACACCTTTTCGATGTCGAGGCTGACCCGCGCGAGACGTGCAACCTCGCGGACGAGCCGGCGCACGCCGAGGCGCGGCAGCGGTTGACGCGCCTGCTCATCGACGAACTCTACGGTGATGACCTTCAGTGGATCCGCGACGGCGAACTGGTAGGCGAAGAAGCGCCTTCCGCGATACCGGAGACGCCCCGTGGATTGGCCGGCCAGCGCGGTTTGCGGTTCATGTAATGACCAACGGGAGACGCACCATGGCCGCACACGAGGCGCCATCTTCGACAGCGGACGAACGGTTCGACGCCGCCCTCCAGCGCCTCAGCGCGTTGGATACCAGCAACACGCGCGAGTTGTTCGGGCGCGTCGTCGATGTTCTGGCCGATGACCGCGAACAGGCCACCTCGCTTCTGAGCGGCCTGCTCGATCTGCAGGCGCAGGACGAGTCGGCGATCAACTACGGGCAGTTTCCGATGCGGCTCGGCCGGGGCAGGGGGGACTTGAACAGTTGCCTGTTCCTGATGCCGACGATGGTCGAGTTGCTGTCGCGCCACGCCGACGCGCTGCCGCCCGAGTTGCGGCAACGCCTGGACGCCGCCGCGCGCCGCGCGCTGGTCGCGGCGCAGCGCCGGTGGGACGAGGAAATTTTCGACATCCACCGCGATCATAAGGGCTACACGAACATCTTCCTGCTCTATACCCAGGCGCTGCTCGTGGGTGGTCAATACTACGAGGACCAGCGCGTGCAGCGCATGGCCGCGGCGCAGTGGCAGCGCTGGTTCAACCACGTCGCGTACTACGGCATCGACGAGTTTGTCAGCCGGGCGTACAGCGACGTGGATTACGAGGCGCTGCGCCGCATGCACGATCGCGCCGCCGACGAGCGCATGCGCGGACAGATCAAGCTCGTGCTCGATTACCTGGTCACGCTCCAGCATGCGGTGACGCATCCGCGTCTGAAGGTGCAGGTCTGCGGCAGCGCGCGCGATTACCGGCGATCGCTCGGCGCCGGCGCGCACGAGCCGGCGTGCGTCGGCCGCGACGGCGCGAAGGAGCCCGGCACCTACGAGCCGCCGGCGGCCGTGGTCGAGGCGTACCGCAACCGGCGCTTTCCGTATCACGTGCGCGGCCGGGCGACGGGCGTGCCGTTCTTTTATGAAAGCTGGCAGTCGCCAGAGGCGACGCTCGGTTCGATGACCGGCGGCCAGTACTTCTGGCAGCAGATCCACTGCATCGCCGCCGTCGGGCGCAGCGAGAACGAGCGCGACCTGCTCCTGCTGCCCGGCTCATACACCATCGCCAACGGTTACGTGCACCAGCAGCAGCACCGCGCCCTGTGCGTGTTCGCACGCCGGCCGAACACGCTGCTGCGCACGCAGCGCTTCACCGCCGACACCGACCTGCCGGGCGCGTTCGGCGACATCGGCCTCGGCGCCACCGATGGCTGGCAGCAGCGCACCGACGGCGGCCGCCTCATCTTCACGGCGCACGGACATGCGGTGACGGTCGATCCGTTCGTGCTCGCAGACAAGCACGTGCGGCCGGCGGCGCTGGAAACGGTGCGCCGCGACAATCTTCGGCAGGGTGGCCGATTCCACGACACGCCGATCGACATGCAGGAATACGTTTTCCCCGCCGATGCGGAGTGGTGTGGCTGTCTCGTGCAGGTGACGGCGCAGGACCAGTTGCCGCCGCCGGTGCGATTGTCGTGTGAGCGTGGCGAGCGCGCGCTGCGCGTGCGCGAGGCTGAGGGCTTGGACCTGCACCTGTTCCTGCAGCCGGCCGGCGAGGTGACCCAGCTTTACGAGTGGGACTGGCGCACCACGCCGCTGCTGGCGTGTCCGGAGCGGACGCTGTGGCCGGGCGAGCTGGCGGCGCGGGTGGTCAACGGTGCGATCGATGGTTGAGCCGTACAATTGCACCATGCCTGGCCCCCCGGTTCGCACCGACATCGTGGACGTCTACGTCTTTCGCCGGCCGAGCGCGCGGACGGTGGACGTGGAGTTTCTTCAGCTTCACCGCGTCGCGACGGAAAAGGATCTGCCGCAGACGTGGCAGCCGGTGATGGGGCACGTGGAGGGCGAGGAGCGCGCGGCGCACACCGCCCTGCGCGAGCTGCAGGAGGAAACGGGTTTCGCCGTTGAGCACGGCCTCGTCGGGTTCTGGCAGCTCGAGTCGCCGAACACGTATTTCCTGCATTCGCATGAGTGTTTCGTGATGAGCCCGTGCTTTGCGGCGGAGGTGCGTCCGGATGCGGTGCCGATGCTCGATCCGACGCACGATGCGCATCGCTGGGTGGCGCGTCCGCGCGTGGACCGGGCATTTCTCTGGCCGGGCCAGCGCCGCGCGATCACCGAGATCGTGCGCGACATCCTCGAACCCGGTGCCGTGGCCGAGCCAGTGCTGCGGATCGAGTTGTAGAAGCTGGGCCACTGGACATCGCGTCCGCGCGGGCGCAGCATGGAGCCATGAGCGAATCCAGCCCGAACGAACTGGCCCTTCCGACCGAGGCGATCCCGGCGTTGCGAACCGCGGCCGACGCCCTGACGCAGCGCCTCGGGCGACGGTTGAACTACGCGCAGACCTACATCGCGCTCGGCTGCGCCCGGTCGAGTGGCGAGCTCGACGCGCTCGGCTGCCGCGATTTTCTGGAGCACACGACCAATCCGCGCATGATTGAGACCGTCGCCACGCTGCTGGAGCAACATCCCGAGTTGCTGGACGAGCTTCAGAACAGTGCGAAGTTGCAGGGCTTCGATTGATTCGCCGTGCTGCGCCCAGCCTGGCGAGTGGCGTGCGCGCCCCAACGGACCCGGTCGCGTAGAATCTGGGGGAAGCCGCACGGCCGTTCCCCTGGCGCAGGTGAAGCTCATGCACCATGACAAGCCGGGCAAGAAGGAGTGGATCGCGTTCTGGATCTCCCTGGCTGTCGGTTCGGTGATCGTGATCGGCGGCATCGAGTTGATCCGATTGCTGCTTAAGTAGCTGGCTTGCAAGCCGGCGTGTTGGGGATGCTGGTTCGGATCGCGCCGGTTTGTCGGCGAACCTCGACGGGGTGTATGCTGCATCCCGCAGAGCCGCGCCGGCGGCGCGTCGAAACCTTTCGGGCCCGTAGCTCAGTGGTCAGAGCAGTCCACTCATAATGGATCGGTCGCTGGTTCGAATCCAGCCGGGCCCATTGC